>CAZLPR010000085.1:0-7676 GCA_964561415.1 uncultured Dechloromonas sp.
GGGTAGTTTATTTTGCTCATCGCGTCAACCATTATTTTGTAAAATTTTCCGTCGACCGTAGAATTGCGCTCGACGCCCGGATGCCATCAAAAAAGATTCTCAAGCCGCCCGCCGCAAGGACAAACGTGCGTTGTCGCTCTCTGCCGTCAGCAGTTCCTTCATATCCAGAATCAATACGATCTGGCCATTGGCCAGGGTCGTCACGCCGGCCACCCCTTCCGGCCGGAAGTCGTCGAGCGACTTGATCACCGCATCGTCGCGGCCGGCAAAGTTGTCGACCCCGAGAATGAAAGATTTTTCTGCGGCATGCATCAGTACGCCATAGCCATGCGGCGCCTTGAGCTGCCAGCCGAGCAGGCGGGTCAGGGAGATAACCGGCAGCACTTCGCCGCGCACGACCAGCGTCTGCTTGCCGCCGACCTCGCGCACCTCTTCCTCGCGGATGGTGAGAATTTCCCGGACCATCGACAGCGGCAGGGCAAATGGCTGGTCGTCCAGCAACACCAGCAAAACCGGCAGAATGGCCAGCGTCAGCGGCAGTGAAATGATGAAGACCGACCCTTTGCCCGGTTCGGAACGAATTTCTATCTTGCCGTTAAGCTTCTGGATATTGGTCTTGACGACATCCATGCCGACACCGCGCCCGGAAACGTCGGAAATCTCGGCCTTGGTGGAAAAGCCGGGCAGAAGGACGAGATTCAGGCTCTGCCTTTCGTCCAGCGAATTGGCTTCTTCCTCGGTGAGCAGCCCTTTCTCGACCGCCTTGGCACGGATGATCTCGGGGCTCATTCCCCGCCCGTCGTCGGCGATGATGAGGACGATGTGGTCGCCTTCCTGGCGAGCTTCCAGGCGTACCACGCCGTTCTCCGGCTTGCCCAGGGCAACGCGCTCGGCGGAAGACTCGATACCGTGGTCGACGGCATTGCGGATGAGGTGAATGAGCGGATCGGACAGATCCTCGATCATGGTTTTGTCCAGCTCGGTTCCCTCGCCAGCCAGCACCAGGTCGACTTCTTTGCCCAGGTTGCGCGCCAGGTCACGGGCGATCCGCGGGTATTTCTGGAACAAGCGGCCAATCGGTTGCATGCGGGTTTTCATGACCGAACTCTGCAAGTCGGAGACCAGCAGATCGAGCTGGCTGACGGCCTGATCCAGGGCGTGCAGCGTTTCCTGATCTCTTTTGCCAGCCAGAATGTCGGCCCGCAGGCTGTTCAGCCGGTTCTTGGTCAGGCCGATTTCGCCGGATAGATTGAGTACCTGATCGAGACGTAGCGTATCGACGCGAATGGTATTTTCTTTCTGCGTCACTCGCTCGTCGGCTCGCCGCCCGCCACTCGCGATGTTGCCCGGCTGGTCGCTCGCCCGCCGTCCCTGGGGATGGTTCGAAACGGGTGCAGCCGGCAGTACGACAAGCGGCTCCGGGGGCAGTACGGAAAAATTCGCCTCTTGCCGCTGGACGGGTTCGGGTTTGCTCGTCGCACCGGTGATCGCGGCATGCAGTTCCTCCCATTTCGGCTCATTACTCGCTGGAGGCGGCTTTGCGGCGGCAACGGGCGATATCGGCACAGCGGTTTCGCCGGCAATAGCCGCCCGCAAGGCATCAAGCAGGGCTGCCGGTGCGGCCGGCGGCATGGTCATTGAGGCCAGGTCGTCGAACATGCGGCGCACTTCCTGGGTCGCGCTCATGATCAGGTCCATGAGTTCGGGGTCGAGAAAAAGTTGATCGTGGCGCAAGTGATCGAACAGGTTTTCCGTCAGGTGACACAGGTTGACCATATCTTCAGCTTGAAGAAAGCTGGAGCCGCCCTTGATGGTGTGAAATCCCCGAAAAATATCGTCGAGCAGATGCTTGTCGTGCGGCGCTCTCTCCAAATCGACAAGTTTGTTATCGACCTCGGACAAGAGATCGCTGGCTTCGGTCATAAAGTCCTGAAGCATCTCTTCCATGCCGGCAAAATCACTCATTACGCCCACCTTTCCTTAGAATCCCAGGCTGCCCAGAAGGTCGTCAACCTGCTGCTGGCTGGCAACCACGTCGCTGCGCCCTTCGGCATTGACGACCGGGCCGTTGAGCAGGCTGCTCGCCTCCTCTTTTTTGACCGCTTCCGGAATTACGTCCAGCAACACTTGCAGCATGCCCGCTTCGAGTTCCTGGGCCATCGCCACGACTTTGCGGATAACCTGCCCGGTGAGATCCTGAAAATCCTGCGCCATCATGATTTCCATCATCTGGCTCTGGGTCGTGGCGATACGTTCCGGGGCGCTGTCGGTAAAGAAAAACTGCGTTCGCCGGGCCAGTTTTTTGAATTCCTCAACCCCCATCCGGCCGCCCATCAGGCGATCCCATTCGTTACCGAGAGTCTGTACATCGGCGTCCATCGCATCCTGCTGGGGGCCAATCACATCGGTCGCGTTCAACACCCGGCAGGCGGCCTGCTCGGTGAGGTTCGAAATATAGGAAAGGCGATCCTTGGCATCTGGAATCGAGTGCAGCGTGCCTTCCAGCATCTTGTCGTAGCCCAGTTCCTTGAGTGTTTCGTGCAACTGGCGAACCAGTTTGCCCACCTGATCAAAGACCTGCTGGCCTCCAGCCTTGTCTTCTGGCTGATTGCCCATTGCCATCTGGGCGACTTCGGGCTCACTACTTTTGCAGGGCTGCGCCACTGTCGCTGCCGACCGTGAAACATCGGCGGCAATGCTGTCAAATAGAGCTTCGAGATCTGCGGCATCCGCATTGAAGTTCATCAGGCGTTTCCCTTGTGTGCGAGTTTGCTGAAGATTTTTTCCAATTTTTCTTTCAAGGTGCCGCTGGTAAATGGCTTGACGATGTAGCCATCCGCCCCGGCCTGGGCCGCAGCGACGATGTTTTCCTTCTTGGCCTCGGCGGTCACCATGAGCACCGGCAGGTGACTCAAATTGGGCGTTGCGCGGATAGCCTGGAGCAAGGCCAGGCCATCCATGTTGGGCATGTTCCAGTCGGTGACGACAAATTCAATGCCGCCCAAGTGCAGCCGATTCAGGGCATGTTGCCCGTCCTCGGCTTCGCTGACATTGGTGAAACCATGTTCTTTCAATAGATTGCGCACGATGCGCCGCATCGTGGAAAAATCATCAACCACCAGGAAATGGGTATTGGAATGAGACATTTCGATAATGATCTTCAGTGTTGCAGGTAGGGGCGCAAGGTGTTGCCCAGGTTGCCCGAATCGAACTTGGCGACGTAGGCATCGACCCCGACCTGCCGCCCGAGCGCCTTGTTGGCTTCGGAGGAGAGCGAGGAATGCATGACGACGGGTATGCCATCGAAACGCGGGTCGGCCTTGATGTTGCGGGTGAGGACATAACCGTCCATCTGCGGCATTTCGGCATCGACCAGGATGAGGTCGATTTCATCCTTGACCGTTTTGCCGATCTGTTGACAGTGGGCTGCCATGGACTGCAGGCGCGTCCAGGCTTCCTGCCCATCGGTGGCATGTTTGTGCTGGACCTTGAGGTGGTCGAGGACTTCGGCAATCTGCTTGCGGGCAACCAGGGAATCGTCTGCGAAGAAGACGACCGGCGGCTTGCCGGCGCGCTGAAGCGGCAGGACATCGGTAATAATCGCCTCGCCGAAGGTGTTGGCCAGTATCTGCTCGACATCGAGCATGGAGACGATGCGTCCATCGCTGAGTTCGATGATTGCCGTGACCAGCGACTTGAGGCCGCCGTTATCAGCCGGTCGGATACGCTCCCAGTCAACCCGGTGAATGCGATCCACTCCCTTGACCATGAAGACCACCGTCCGCTGGGAAAACTCGGTAACCAGCATGGTGTCCCCAAGATCGTTGGGCCGATCCGGCAACGACTGCTCCTGCAACTTGAGCAGCGAGACCAGCGCAACGACCGGAATGACGTTGCCGCGCAGCGAGATGAGTCCTTCAACACCCATCGGCATATTGGGCGTGCGCGTGATCGCCGGAATTTTGCCGACTTCGCGCACCTTGAAAACATTGATCCCGAATATTTCCCGGGTGCCGAGCGAAAAAAGCAGCACCTCCATTTGGTTGGAGCCTGCCAACTTGGTACGCGCATCGACGCTTTCGATGAATCCGGCTTTTTTCATGATTACACCCTTTCCCGGATTTCGCCGCCGGCTGCCTGAATCCGTCGCCGTAGCACTTCGGCCAGCCGCTGCGGCTCGAATTTGGATACATATTCATCGACGCCCACGGACATGCCGTGCGTCTGGTTCTGCGTCCCCGACAGCGATGAGTGCATAACGACAGGCACCCGCACGAAGCGAGGGTCGGATTTCACCTTCTTGGTCAGCATGTAGCCGTCCATCTCGGGCATTTCGATATCGGTCAGGATCAGGGTGACGGCGCTGGCAGGGTCTTGCCCGCGTGCCTGAGCCTGACGTCCGGCAAGGTCTATGGCTTCCCATGCCAGGCGTCCGTTTTGCGCCTCGACATAACGGACCTGCATCGTGTCCAGCGTGCGCTTGATCTGGTTGCGGGCAACTTGCGAGTCGTCGCAGAAGAAGACCGTGGCCTCAGTGATGCCTAGCGGCTGAATGCCGACAAACAGGTGTTCATCATCAATTTTTGCGGTATCGGCCAGCACTTTCTCGACATCCATCATCATGATGAGACGGCCGTCCGCCAATTCGGTCACGGCGGTGACCAAACCGCCTGTGCGAGCCACCAGCATTTCCGGCGGAACCCGCATCTGCCCCCAGTCGAGACGCAAAATCGTATCGACCGATTCGACCAGAAAGCCCTGGGTGTGTCCGTTGTACTCGGTAACGATCATGACTTCCCGCTTGGTCTCGCTTTGCACGCCGGTGTATGTGGCGAGATCGACTACCGGCACGAGAACACCGCGCAGGCTGACCATGCCGACGACCGACGGCGGCATGTCGGGAGCAACCGTGATTTCCGGCGTCCGCATTACTTCGCGCACCTTGAAAACGTTGATGCCGTAGGTTTCCTGGCGCTGCGTTGCCTGGTCGAACCCCAGGGTAAAGAGCAATATCTCCAGCTTATTGGTGCCCGCCAGCTTGGTTCTTCCATCAATGCGACTCAAGAGTTCGGACACGTTTGACTCCATTTCCCTTAATTATTCTGAATTTCAGGCGTACTCAAAGCGCGACCGGGTAGCCGCGAACGCAGTCTTTAGACTTGCTAAATTTGGCACGCAAGCAGTGTAAATCAGCAAAATCAATGATGTCAACTTATAAGCGTGATTTAATTGACTGTGCGTGATTTGGAATCGCAGAAATGGTATAATTAAAAAAATAAATGAAAATCAAAGCTCATGGAAAAAGCTAGGCAACTGGTCGCAGATACGCTCGCGTTACAAGGGGTCAGCAAAGCAGCCGCGGCAGCTTTTGCCGGAATCCAGCCATCGGCGCTTTCCCACTGGCTAAAAGGCAAGCCTTCGATCGCTCCAGAAAAGCTGAGCCAGGTGCTGTCCTACGTCGGGCTTAAATACATCGGGAATGAAATCGGCTTTCGCGACAATGACGAGCTTTTGTCGCCGCGCATCTGGAGGGCCGAAGATAGCGTTATGGAGGCTTCAGTCAGGTGCCTGGCCCAAGCCAGGAAGCAGTTCGGCGAAGTCAAGATCGGCCTCCCCTCCGATATTCGCGGGGCTGCGATATTTTTCTCAAAAGACGGTCGGTGGGGGACCGTTCAGAGATGCAATCCTGTACTGCTGGTCGGCCACAAGGAGACTGCCGCCATCGTAGGGGCGGGAGTCGTCAAGCGCATTCTGGATGGCGACACCAAGGCGCTGATAGACAGCAGCAAAATTTTGGCTTTAGCCGACCGCGTCGATCTCGATGCGCTTGATGTCGCCCATTCGATCCGCAAAACCACCGGAGACAGCCAAAACCCCGATGGGCCGCCGGCAGCCGATATGCTTTGTGACGCTCTAGTGCAGTGGGCGGGTGTTTCGGCGGCGGCCGCCAAGGCCGGGCTAAGCCCTTCAAGAACCCAGTTGGTGATCCGGCGTTTCATTGAGATGCCGGCGGTCGAGCAGGATCGCTTCCTGCAGGGCACCTATCATCCTTAATCCTTGATTCATCGGTTGGCCGCTGATCCCTTCCCGGCCAGCACTTGTGAGTGCTGGCTTTTCCTCTTCAATGCGCTTCACCGATTGAGGGGGCGAGGATCATAAGTAGTCATCCGGGTTGATTCCCCAATCCTGGGGGGATTCATGGCACTCGATCTTGATATGCCGGCGCCCGGAAAGATCGAGTTCAATCGCTTTTGTGATTGCCTTTTTCAAGTGCAGATCAAAAACCGGTAAAACCCGCGGGAAAAGCGGGCTGTTCTGATTGTGTTCGATCACCACCGCAAGCCGTTTATTGCTCAGGCGCACCAGGCTGCCGACAGGGTAAATGCCGACGGAGCGAATGAAGTGCGCAGTAATCTCGGGGTCGAAGTGGAACTTTGACCACTCGTGAATTTTCCGTATTGCCGCTGCCGGCGGAAGGCCTTTGTGGTACCAGCGATCGGAGGCAATGGCGTCATAGACGTCGGCAATCGCCGAAATTCGGCCGACCAGACTGATTTCAGTTCCGGTCAGCTGAGCAGGATACCCGTTGCCATCAAACCGCTCGTGGTGCTCAAGGAGAACGGCCATGGCTTCAGTCGGGAGTTGTCCTTCTTTGATCAAGCTGGCACCCAAAGTGACATGTTCCCGCATATGCGTCATTTCAACAGACGTCAGCTTGCCGGGCTTTTGCAGAACCTCCTTGCGGACACACATTTTTCCAATGTCGTGAACAAGGCCGCCTAAAGCTATTTTCTGGCAGATATCGTCGGACAGCCCCATGCGATGTGCGCAGGAAATAGAAAGAACCGCTACCCGCACGCTATGTGCATAGGTGTATTCGCAGGTTTGATGGAGGTGGTATACAACAATCGCCGTTGCTGGATTGGCGATAACTTCCCGGGCAACTTCTTTGGCAACATCTTCAAGTACGGCGAGGTCTAGCGGATTGCCAATCCGGGCATCGTCCATTAGGCCGCGCACAGCGGCAACGGCATGATTAACGGCTAGCTCGGCACACTCCCGGTCGTTTTTTTTGACAACCGGACTACCGGCAATCGGCGATTCTCCGGCTAGCTGCTCAAGCTTCCGGGTCTCCTCTAGCTCGACACTTTTCACCAATGGTCCTGCATCGGTATCCAAGCCGCGCTCGGTATCGATAATGACTTCTTTAATACCGGACTCACCGATACGAACAATATCCTCCTGATCCAGGAGGAGCTTATTCCGAGCAAATGGATGCTCCATCCAGCCGGCATTCAATTCAACGACAAACATGCCTGGCTTCAATTGCGAAGTTGCTATTTTTTTTCGCATTATCTGGACTCAAAGAGATATCTTATTTGGACGCATTGCAAGCAATTAATGTGGAAAAATCTATTGTAACATATGTTAATTGATTTTCATGATTTTGTTGATAGGCGTCATAGTAACCGCTTGGACAAAGATTGTAAATTTTCAGAAAAATCATTACTTTTCATATGGTTATGACAATTGCTTCGGGTCGGGGCGTAAGCATGATCTGCACGAAATGATTGTCATGATGAGGCGTCAAAGTTAACGCTTTTGCTGCGGTCGACCGGAAAAACCGGGCAAAAATCATCAACGCTCTCCGCCGCGCAACGCCAGCACCGCGGCCT
>CAZLPR010000086.1:0-472 GCA_964561415.1 uncultured Dechloromonas sp.
CGTGGCATTGGCTGCCGGGTGGGATTGGCGTTGGCGTTCTGGCCTGGATGTGGTCGCGGCCCTCGCGCTAAAGCGGCGTAAAGGAAGGCATGAAAATGGCAGTTTTGCGGCGATTTTTACGGTCGACCGTACTACTCACCTAGCGCACAACCAAGTCGGTAGTGAAAATGCATGCACTGCTGGACTTGAGAGGCAACATTCCCGGCTTCATCCCATACGCGGCTATCTCGCCGCATTGGTCTGTGCCCTCGTGTCTATCTCAAGAAGCACCTGAATCTGGACGCCTCGCTCTACACTTTGTTACAGATATTGCCGCTCACGCTGTTTGAGAAAATGCCCTTGCAGCAAGCAAGCGCTTCCGGGCGATGACTGCGAAAGAATCGACGGGCTACAGTTTAACCAACTGAATCTATTTGATTTTTAACCAGGCAGTAGTGAAGAATATTAGGATTTTCAAAGAAACGAAAAAGGC
>CAZLPR010000086.1:493-7657 GCA_964561415.1 uncultured Dechloromonas sp.
CCTCTGCTGCTGCCGGATGAGGCAGCAATTTTAAACAGTCAGTTCTTAGTGGAACTGTTCTTCTTCGGTCGAGCCGGTCAGCGCGGTAACGCTGGACTTGCCACCCTGGATGACGGTGGTAACTTCATCGAAGTAACCGGTACCGACTTCCTGCTGGTGCGAAACGAAAGAGTAACCACGGTCACGAGCGGCGAATTCCGGCTCCTGGACCTTCTCTACGTAGGCTGACATGCCGCGAGCGACATAGTCCTGGGCCAAGTCGAACATGTTGTACCACATGGAGTGGATGCCAGCCAAAGTGATGAACTGGTACTTGTAGCCCATGGCGCCCAACTCTTTTTGGAACTTGGCGATGGTCGCATCGTCCAGGTTCTTCTTCCAGTTGAAGGATGGCGAGCAGTTGTAAGCCAGCATCTTGCCCGGGAACTTGGCATGCACGGCGTCAGCAAAACGCTTGGCGTAGGCCAGATCCGGCGTGCCGGTTTCGCACCACACCAGGTCAGCATATTCAGCGTAAGCAACCGCGCGGGAGATAGCTTGGTCCAGACCCTTCTTGGTCTTGTAGAAGCCTTCGGCAGTGCGCTCGCCGGTCAGGAAGGGCTTGTCATTTTCGTCGTAATCGGAAGTCAGCAGGTCAGCAGCTTCAGCATCGGTACGGGCAATGACCAGGGTCGGCACGCCGCAAACGTCAGCCGCCATACGGGCAGCAACCAGCTTCTGAATCGCTTCAGCGGTCGGCACCAGCACCTTGCCGCCCATGTGGCCGCACTTCTTGACGGAAGCCAGTTGGTCTTCCCAATGCACGCCAGCAGCGCCGGAACGGATCATCGCTTTCATCAGTTCGAAGGCATTCAGCACACCGCCGAAACCGGCTTCAGCATCGGCCACGATCGGGGCGAAGTGGTCGATGTAACCCTTGTCGCCCGGGTTGGCACCCTTGGACCACTGAATTTCGTCGGCACGGGTGAAGGCGTTGTTGATGCGCTCGACCACTTTAGGCACAGAATCAACCGGGTACAGGGACTGGTCCGGGTACATGGCAGCGTATTCGTTATTGTCAGCAGCAACTTGCCAGCCGGACAGATAGATTGCCTTGATGCCGGCCTTGACTTGCTGCATGGCCTGACCACCGGTCAGGGCGCCCAGGCAGTTAACGTAGGGCTCGTTGTTGACCAGATCCCACAACTTCTTGGCACCACGGGTCGCCAAGGTGTAGTCAATCGCAACAGAGCCGCGCAGGCGGACGATGTCGGCGGCAGAGTACGGGCGCTTGATGCCCTTCCAGCGCGGGTTTTCAGCCCAGTCTTTTTCGAGGGCGGCGATTTGCTGTTCGCGAGTGCTCATTGTGAATTCCTTAAGGGTTTAGTTGGGATTAAGGCTTGCCGCTCCGGTTGTTTTGCCGAAGCGATGCTTAAAATTATAAAGATTTTCTTGCCTAGCAGCAATAGTCTTATATAAGACATAAGACATTTTTTAGTTATTTAAAATCAGCGCGATAGGGTTTTGATTTCATAATGTGAAATGATGTGTGTCTTTATGAAATAGACTGGCAGTTGCTGCAGTTTCTCAGCACCGTGCCTGATCGCGGATTAGGGCTTTCCCATCTTGACCAATCGGTACTTTAGGCGTTGAATTGCGAAAATTGATAGAAAGAGGTGAAAACATGGGCGTTTTAAGGGAGTTATACGACTGGAACGAGCGGACGTTCTGGAATTCTCTCACCAAGAAGCTGATGAGTTTCTTGCTTCTCTTCGTCATCGATCTCGCTTACCTGGGTGTTTATTTCCACCATAAAAACGTGGTGGCCGATGAATTAACGAAGGCGGCTGCGTCGCCGGAGCTGATCCAGCGGATTCAGTCCAGTTTCGATTCCGGTCTGACCCTGATGATCAGCCTGACCGCACTCGCCTTGACCTGGAATATCATTCAGATCCTCTATATCCGCTATTTGATCGTGCGTCCGATTCGCACCATAAGTAGTATTTTTGATGAAATTGCCAAAGGTGAAGGCGACTTTTCACGCAATTTGCCGACGCTTACCCACGATGAGCTGCGGACACTGGCTGAAAGCTATAACCGGTTCGCCGACAAGATGCGGCAAATCATTGATGGTGTTCGCAAGATGACCGTGAATATCGCTCGCGAAGCCGTGGTCATGAAAAAATATGTCGGCGAAACAGCAAAGCTGTCCAATCGCCAGGGCGAAATTACGGCTGCAGTCTTTATCGCCAGCAACGAGGCCACCCTGGCCATTCAGGAGGTTTCTGCCTCCACTGAGCTCATTTCCGACTCTACAGAAAAAAATCTCGAAACAGCCCGGAAATCGCTGGGTGAAATGGGCGAGGTTGTCGACAAGGTACGTCTGGTTAGCGAAAAACTGAACCGTTTCAATGAGACGGTCGATCATTTGGCGCAGCGTTCGGACGGCATCCGGCAGATCGCCAGTTTGATCAAGGATATTGCCGGCCAGACCAATCTGCTGGCGCTCAATGCTGCAATCGAGGCTGCCCGCGCAGGGGAAATGGGGCGTGGCTTTGCGGTGGTGGCGGATGAGGTGCGCAAACTCGCCGAACGCGTCGACGTCGCAACCCAGGACATTAGCAGCAATATTGGCGGCATGATTGATCTGGTCCACGAGACACAAAATGAAAATGAAATGATTAACAAGGATATCTGCCTGACCCGGGAGGTCGTGGAGCGTTCTTCGGATCAATTCAAGATCATGGTCAGCGATTTTGAGCGAACGGGTGGTCAGTTGACCCAGATAGCCTCGGCAATGGAGGAGTTGACCGCAACCAACGGCCAGGTCCACGAAAGTGTCACCCAGATTCATGGCTTGTCCGCCGAGATGTCGGGGAAAATGTGCGATTCCGAAAAATCCTCGGAATCGCTGGCAGTGACGACGGAGGGCGTACAGGAAATGGTTTCGCGCTTCAAGATAGGGCGCGGCACTTTTGATCACAATGTAGACGTCGTGCGTGGCTTCCGCGATGCTATTCAAGCCGCGCTTGAAGACATGAAGCGCCGCGGAGTGAATGTTTTTGACCAGAATTACCGGCCGATCCCAAGCACCAACCCGCAAAAATATTCAGTTAGTTACGAGTCGACCTATATCAGCGAATGCCAGGGATTGCTCGACAAGGCATTGCAAAATGTTGCCGGGGGCACTTATGCCGTGGCAGTGGATACCAATGGTTACCTGACCGCGCACAACAGCCGGTATTCAAAACCAATGACCGGCAATTACGAGAACGATCTTGTCGGCAACCGGACGTGTCGAAAATTCGAAGCGCCGACCGAACTGCGTGCCGCAAAGAACACCCAGGCGATGCTCCTGCAGACTTACATTCGCGATACCGGCGAATTGCTGTGCGACATGGCCATGCCGATCATGGTGGACGGTCGGCACTGGGGCAATGTGCGGGTCGGCTGCGACAGCAAGGCATTTCTTGATGCCTGAGAACATGGGATAACCCAGGCAGGGTTATCCCATGTTGCTGGCGGGAGAGGGGCCGGTTAAACCGGCAACAATGCCTGGCCGGAGACCAGAATGCCGTCTTCATCCGCATAAAGCCATTCGCCGGGATTGAAGGTAACCCCGCCAAAAGTGACGGCGATATCGCGGTTGCCGCCCCCCTGCTTGATGCTTTTCTGCGGATGTGTATTCAGGGCACGAACACCGATATCGATGCCGTTGATATCGCCGGAATCGCGAATGCAGCCATAAACAACGACCCCTTCCCAGTCATTTTTCTGGGCCAGGATTGCCAGCTGATCGCCCACCAGGGCACAACGCAGCGATCCGCCGCCGTCGATAACCAGCACCTTGCCCTGGCCATTTTCAGCAAAAGCCTCGCGCACCAAAGAATTGTCCTCAAAAATTTTCAAGGTGACGATGGTGCCGGAAAAACTGCTTTTGCCGCCATAGCGCTGGAACATCGGGGCGACAACACGCAAGGTTTTGCCGAGATCGGCTTCGAATTCATCGCAAAGGTCGGGTGTTTTAAAGGTCATGGCAAGCTCCCTGGCAGAAAAAAAGCCATGCATCGCATGGCTTGTTGGAATAAGTAGGGCGAAGTTTAAACGACGGCTTCGGTTTTTTCTTCCTCAAACTTCAGTTTGATTTTGCCCTCTTTATCGAGGTCGACCGTAACACGACCGCCATTAGAGAGCCGGCCAAACAAAAGCTCGTCCGCCAGCGCCGAACGAATCGTGTCCTGAATCAGCCGCGCCATCGGGCGAGCGCCCATCAGGGGATCGAAGCCTTTTTCAGCCAGCATTTCCTTGATTGCCTCGGTGAAGTGAGCGTCGACTTTTTTCTCGTGCAGCTGCTCTTCAAGCTGGATCAGGAATTTGTCGACCACCCGCAAGATCACGTCACGGTCAAGCGGTGCGAAGGAGATCGTGGCGTCCAGACGGTTGCGGAATTCCGGTGTGAACAGGCGTTTGATTTCCGCCATTTCGTCGCCTGCCTGCTTGGCATTGGTAAAGCCCATGCTCGACTTCTGCAGATCAGCCGCACCGGCGTTGGTGGTCATGATGATCACCACATTGCGGAAATCAGCCTTGCGTCCGTTGTTGTCGGTCAGCGTGCCGTGGTCCATCACCTGCAACAGAATGTTGAAGATGTCCGGGTGCGCTTTTTCGATTTCGTCGAGCAGCAACACGCAGTAAGGTTTCTTGGTGACGGCCTCGGTCAGCAAGCCGCCCTGGTCGAAACCGACATAGCCCGGTGGTGCGCCAATCAGCCGGGATACGGCGTGGCGCTCCATGTATTCACTCATATCGAAGCGTGCCAGCTCGATCCCGAGACAATAGGCCAACTGCTTGGCAACTTCCGTTTTGCCAACGCCGGTCGGGCCGCTGAACAGGAAGGAGCCAATCGGCTTGCCCGGATTGCCTAAGCCCGAACGGGCCATTTTGATCGCCTTGGCCAGCGCATCGATGGCGTTTTCCTGGCCGAAAACAACCGCCTTCAAATCCCGATCGAGATTCTTCAGCGCGCCACGATCATCCAGCGTGACGTGTTGCGAAGGAATGCGGGCGATTTTGGCAACGATTTCCTCGATGTCGGTCTTGTTGATGACCTTTTTCTGCTTTGATTTCGGCAGAATCCGCTGTGCCGCGCCGGCTTCGTCAATGACGTCGATGGCCTTGTCCGGCAAGTGGCGATCAGTGATGTAGCGGGCTGATAGCTCCGCCGCCGACGAGATGGCCGTGGCCGAGTACTTGATGCCGTGATGGGCTTCAAAACGCGCCTTCAGGCCTTTCAGAATCTCGATGGTTTCAGCCACTGAAGGCTCATTGACGTCAATTTTCTGGAAGCGCCGGGAGAGCGCGCTGTCTTTCTCGAAAATGCCCCGGAATTCCGTGTAGGTGGTGGCGCCAATGCACTTCAGTTGACCGGATGAAAGTGCCGGCTTGAGCAGGTTGGAGGCATCGAGCGTGCCGCCCGAAGCCGATCCGGCGCCGATCAGGGTGTGGATTTCGTCAATAAATAAAATGGCATTCGGGTTATCGCCCAACTGCTTGATGACGCTTTTCAAGCGCTGCTCAAAATCGCCGCGATATTTTGTGCCGGCCAGCAAGGAACCCATATCCAGGGAATAAACGTTGGCTTTGGCGAGAATTTCCGGAACATCGCCTTCAGTGATGCGGCGAGCCAGCCCTTCGGCAATGGCTGTCTTGCCAACCCCGGCTTCACCGACCAGCAGCGGGTTGTTTTTGCGGCGCCGGCAAAGGGTCTGGATGACTCGTTCCAGTTCCTTGTCGCGGCCGATCAACGGATCGATCTTGCCTTGCAGCGCCAAGGCGTTGAGGTTGATGGTGTATTGCTCAAGCGGACCGGATTGCTCCTTCTCGCCTTCGGTTTCCACTTCACCCTCAACCGGCGTCTTCTGCTGCGGCACTTTGCTGATGCCGTGCGCGATGTAATTGACGACATCAAGGCGAGTCACGCCTTGTTTCTGGAGGAAATAAACTGCGTGCGAATCTTTTTCGCCGTAAATCGCGACCAGGACGTTGGCACCGTTGACTTCTTTTTTGCCGGATGACTGGACGTGCAGGATGGCCCGTTGAATAACCCGCTGGAAACCGAGCGTCGGCTGGGTGTCGATGTCATCGTCGCCAGATACGGTGGGCGTGTGTTCATTGATGAAATTGCCCAAATCCTTGCGCAGCGTATCGGGCTTGGCGCCGCAGGAGCGCAAGGCTTCTGCCGCTGACGGGTTGTCAATCAGTGCCAGCAGCAGATGTTCAACAGTAATGAACTCGTGGCGTTTTTGACGCGCCTCGACAAAAGCCATGTGCAGACTGACTTCGAGTTCCTGGGCAATCATCAGTTTTCCTCCATGATGCAAGCAAGCGGATGTTGGTGACGGCGGGCAAATGCACTCACCTGCTCCACCTTCGTGGCGGCGATATCGCGAGGAAAAACCCCGCACACACCACGGCCTTCGTTATGAACTTTGAGCATGATTCGCGTCGCTTGTTCAGTATCCAGAGAAAAAAATTGTTGCAGAACAACGATGACGAATTCCATCGGTGTGTAATCGTCGTTTAGCAACAGCACCTTGTACATCTTTGGCGGTTCCAGCTTGGCGCGTTGCGCTGCAAGTTGTCCGTCCTCATGAATCTTTGTAGCCATATTTTTGATTCTATACAGTCCAATTCAATCTGCAATAAAAAATATCAGGGTTGATGTGCCGATTTTCCAGAGGCCGTGCACAAATTTCCAGGCAAAATTTTGCTGCGCTGCAGAATCGAAATTTGTTGACGCGATTATTCAAGTGGCGTAGAACGCAATTGTGTTTGAATTCAAGCTGTAACGAAGTTGCCGCAAGGCGCGACGCCAGCGAAGTCAAACAGGGAGTCGGGGAAACCCGGAAAATCATTCGTTTCTTGTAAGAAAGTAGCAAACATGGCACTCGGTACTGTCAAGTGGTTTAACGATTCTAAAGGTTTTGGCTTTATTACTCCTGATGATGGCAGCGAAGATCTTTTCGCACATTTCTCCGCCATCAACATGAACGGCTTCAAGACCCTCAAAGAAGGCGACAAGGTTTCCTTCGAAGTCGTGCAAGGCCCTAAGGGCAAGCAGGCTTCCAACATCCAGAGCGCCTAAGCAACGGATTGTTAGAACTTGAAAGCCCGCCTGGTTCAGGC
>CAZLPR010000087.1:0-241 GCA_964561415.1 uncultured Dechloromonas sp.
GGGGGCAGGGGGGAGGCGGGGAGGGGGATGGGTGAAATCCCCCCCGCCACCTACGACGCCATCCATCAGTCCCTGCTTTCCGGCCTGCTCGGCAACCTCGGCTGCAAGTCGGACGAGTCCGGCTATTACCTCGGCGCCCGCGGCATCCGCTACTTGATCCATCCTTCCTCGCCGCTGCAGAAAAAGGCAGGAAAATGGATCATGGCGGCCGAGATCACCGAGACAACCCGCCTCTTCGGCC
>CAZLPR010000087.1:251-4323 GCA_964561415.1 uncultured Dechloromonas sp.
GTTTTGTATCGTTGCATCGCCCGCATCGAGCCGGACTGGCTGGAGAAAGTGGGCGCTCACTTGATCAAGCGCAGCTACTTCGACGCCCATTGGGAAAAGAAGTCGATGCAGGTTTCCGGCTGGGAGCGGACGACGCTTTACGGCGTGGTGATCAACCCGAAGCGGCGCATCCATTACGGGCCGCTGGCCCCGGCCGAGTCGCGTGAAATCTTCATCCGTCAGGGGCTGGTCGGCGAGGAAATCGACGAGGCTTTCGCCAGGCGCTGGCCCTTCTTCCAGCACAACCAGAAGCTGATCCGCGAAATCGAACACCTCGAACACAAGCAACGCCGGCAGGACGTGCTGGTCGATGACGAGCTGATCTTCGCCTTCTACGACCACCTGATTCCCGAAGGCATCCACAACGGCGCCACCTTCGACCACTGGCGCAAGGAGGCCGAGCGCGACAACGCCAAGCTGCTCTACCTGGCGAAAGACGACCTGATGCGCCATTCGGCGGCCGGCGTGACGACCGAAGCCTTTCCGCATCAGATGAAAGTCGGCGGCGTCGAGTATGGCCTGACCTACCATTTCGAGCCCGGTTCGCCGCGTGACGGCGTGACGCTGACCCTGCCGCTGGCCCAGCTCAACCAGATTCCGGCGGCGCGCATGGAGTGGCTGGTGCCCGGCCTGCTCAAGGAAAAACTGGTGCAGCTGATCAAAACGCTGCCGCATAAAATCCGTGCCAAGCTGGTGCCGGTGCCCGAATTTGTCGAAGAATTCGTGTCGACCGTAGCCGGCAACGATAAAAAGCTGGCGTTGGGGCTGATTCCGCCGCTGATCGACTACATCCTAGAAGCGCGCGGCCTGAATGCCCGTGGTTGGGCGGTAACGCCGGATGCTTTCCGGCCGGACGTGCTGCCGCTGCATTTTTCGATGAATTACAAATTGATCGACGAACATGGCCGCCAGCTCGACATGAACCGCAGCCTGGTGCAACTGCGCGCCGACTGGGGCCGGGAGGCGAAGCAGGAATTCGCCGAACTGCACGAAACGCCCTCCGAATACGGCAAGCTCACCGACTGGACCTTTGGCGAACTGCCCGAACTGATGGAAGTGCCGGTTGCCGGCCAGAAAGTGCTGGGCTATCCGGCGCTGTCGGATGAGGGCGAAACGGTCAGCCTCAAGGTTTACGACTCGGCCGAGGAAGCCGCCAAAGCGCATCACAACGGCCTGCTCCGGCTGTTCATGCTGCAACTGCGCGAGCAGGCGAAATATCTCGACAAGAACGTGCCGGGCCTGTCGCAGATGGGCATGCAGTTCATGGCGCTGGGCAGCGCCGAGGATTTGAAACGGCAGATCATCGACCTCACTTTCGAACGTGCCTGCCTGAGCGAACCGCTGCCGACGACGCCGGAAGCCTTCAAGAGCCGTTGCGCCGAGAGCAAGGCGCGGCTTGGCTTGATCATGCAGGAGGTATGCCGGATGGTTGGCGCCGTGCTCACCGAGTGGCAGGCGGTGACCAAGAAAATGCCCGCCTTCAAGGCGCACGCGGCGGCGCTGCAGGATATCGAGGCGCAGCTAAAGCGCCTGATGGGCAAGCGCTTCGTGGCCGAAACCCCGTTCGAACGCCTGCAACACTACCCGCGCTACTTCAAGGCGATTCAGGTCCGGCTCGATAAACTGAAGGCCGACCCAACCCGCGACGCCCGTGCCATGGCCGAATACGCGCTGCTGTGGACCAACTACGAGCGGCGGCTGACCCAGCTCGCCAAGCTCGGCAGCATCGATCCGCAGATCGAGCAATTCCGCTGGCTGCTCGAAGAGCTGCGGGTCAGCCTCTTCGCCCAGGAACTCCGGACGCCGGTGCCGGTCTCGGTCAAACGCCTGCAAAAACAATGGGAGGGAATTCAGTTTGGCTGATGTCGTTCTCGCGCTGATGCGCAGTTTTGCCAGCCTGCGCCGGGGGCGAATCTGGCTCTATGTGCTGGCGCCGGCGCTGTTTTCGCTGATCCTGTGGGTCGTGCTGGCCGTCTGGGGGCTGGGCCTGTTGGTGGAATGGCTGCTCGGCCATCCACCGATGACCGTCCTGATTGGCTGGGGTCTCGCCTGGCTGGCGACCGTACTGGCCTATACCGGCGCCTGGATGGCGATTTTCGCCGGCGCCTACCTGACGACTTCGCTGCTCGCCGCCATCGTCATCATGCCGCTGATGCTCAAGCAACTCTCCGAAACCGATTACCGCGACGTGGCGCCGATGGGCAAGGACAGTTTCACGGCGGCTGCGGTCAACAGCATTTATGCCTCGATTTTGTTCATTGCCGGCTGGCTGCTGACGCTGCCGCTGTGGATCATCCCCGGCCTCTCGCTGATCCTGCCCCTGCTGCTCATGGCCTGGCTCAATCGCCGCACCTTCGCCTACGACGCGCTGTCGATGCATGCGACGGATGTCGAGTGGCAAACGTTGCGCGGCCAGCATAAAGGGCCGATGTTCATGCTCGGCCTGAGCATGGCGCTGCTCGCCCATATCCCGATCATCGGCCTGCTGGTTCCGGCGCTCGCCGCACTGGCTTTTGTCCATTACGGGCTGGAAACCCTGCGCCGCTCGCGCGGCGGTGCGCTGCTGACCGGCGAAGCGCGGCGTGTCGTAGAATGACCGGCGATTATTGAATCGGGAGCGGATCATGGGTTTGCCGGTACGCAAGACAGAAAAACGCTTTTCCTACGCCGATTACCGGGGCTGGCCGGATGACGAACGCTGGGAGCTGATCGATGGCGTGGCTTATGGCATGAGCCCGGCGCCGACCTCGGCGCATCAGGCGCTGGCCGGAGAATTTTATTGGCGGATTGCCGCGTTTTTGCATGGCAAACTCTGCCGCGCCTTCATGGCGCCTTTCGATGTTCGCCTGGCCGAGGCCGGTGCGACGGATGATCGGATCGTCAACGTCGTTCAGCCCGATATCGTCGTTTATTGCGACACCAGCAAGATTGATCAACGCGGCGGCACGGCGGCGCCCGAGTGGATTATCGAAGTGCTCTCACCGTCGACCGCGGTTCGTGATCAGCGGGAAAAACTGGCGCTTTACGAGCGCTTTGGCGTCGAGGAGTACTGGCTCGTGCACCCCGGCGACCGGCTGCTGACCATTTATCGCCGCAGTGAAAATGGCCTTTACGCGCGGGCGCAGCTTTTCGACGAGGAAGCGACCGTGGCGGCGCCCAATTTCCCGGAGCTCAATTTTTCCTTGATGGATATTTTTTCCGTGTTACCTGAATCCTTATGAAAACTTTTGGTGCCGTCATCATTGGCGATGAAATTCTCTCCGGTAAACGCCAAGACAAGCACTTCGCAAAAATTGCCGAAATGCTCGGCGCGCGAGGCCTGCTGCTTTCCTGGGTTGAATATCTGGGCGACGACCGGGCGCGGTTGGCTGCTACCTTCAAACGGACGATGGCTTCCGGTGATGTGGTCTTTTCCTGCGGCGGCATTGGCAATACGCCGGATGATCACACGCGGCAGGCCGTGGCTGCAGCGCTCGGTGTCGGGCTGGAGCTGCATCCGCAAGCCTTCGAGGAATTGAAACTGCGCTTTGCAAATGAGGAAATTACCGAACAGCGCCGGCAACTGGTGACTTTTCCGGCCGGCGTCCGGATGGTGCCCAATCCGTTCAACCGGATTGCCGGTTTTACGGTGAACGATCATTACTTCGTCCCCGGATTCCCGCAGATGGCGCACCCGATGATCGAATGGGCGCTCGATACTTTTTACCGGGACAGTTTTCAGCCGGTTGGCGGCAAGATTGACAAAGCTTTTCTGCTCACCGGCCCGAACGCTTACGAAAGCGCGCTGCTCGATTTGATGGAGCGCATCGTCAAGGATTACCCGACCTTACGTTTGTTCTCGCTGCCTTCGTTAAATGGCACGGAACGTCGGCATCTCGAACTTGGCGTTGAGGGCGAGCCGATGCTGGTGGAAAAAGCACTGGCGGAAATTCGGCTGGAGATCGAAAAAAGAGGCATTGCCTGGACCTGGCGTCCGTAATTCGCATTCTCGGGTGGTCAAGTTTCAACGGCTACGGTCAACGTAAAAAAAACC
>CAZLPR010000087.1:4342-7606 GCA_964561415.1 uncultured Dechloromonas sp.
TTTTTTGTGTGAAGCAGAAGCGCCGAAATTACTTGGCGGTTGTTTTCTTGGCAGCAGCGGCAGTGGCGCTAACGGCTTTGCCGGCAGCTTTGCCTGCGGTTTGCAGATTGGTTTCAGCGATATCGCTTAATTGCTTGGACATCGAGGTCAGCGTATCGAAAGCCTTGGTTGAGGCGCCGAGCATCGATTTCATCGTGGCGGCGAAAACATCACCACCGACCGGTGCGCTGGCGGTTGCTTTTTCAACGGCGCTGGAAGCCGACTTGGTAAAGGTGCTGTACTGAGCTTCCAGCACAGACGTGACTTCTTTCTGCATGCTGGCGACCAGATCATAGACACTGCGGGAATATTCAACCAGCTTCTCAACGTTCGGCTGAGCCAGTTCGCTGTTCAGCTTGGCCACATCCTTCGCATCCTTGGCGCTCAGCAGTTGCTGCGAGTTGGCTACGGAGTTGTTGAAGATTTCGCGGGTCGCGGCCAGATTGAGGGCGGTCAGGCGCTCGACGCCGTTAAAGGCGGAGTGCAGCAGAGCCATCATGACTTCAGCGTTGGCTTTCTGGGCGGCAGTCAGTTGTTCAATATTCGGGTTGCTCATTTTTAGTCTCCTGGCTTGATTTTGCGGGTAAGAATGAAAAAAGCCCCCACGTTGAGGCGGGGGCTTTTGCTGACTAATTACTTGGCAGCAGCCTTCTTGGCGGCGGAGCCAGTTGCCTTGACTGTGGCGTTGGTGGCAGCAGCGACATTGGCTTCGGCCAGTTCAGCAACTTGCTTGGCAGCCTTGTTCATGTTGTCGAAAGCGGAGCTGGCAGCAGCAATGGCGCTCTTGACGGCAGCAACAGCGACGTCAGAACCAGCCGGTGCGGATTTGGCTGCCTTGTCGAGCAGGCCGGCAACGGTCTTCTGGAAGTCGCCAAACTGGGCTTCAACCATCTTCGACAGCTCTTCCTGCGTCTGGGCAGAAATTTCATACACGCTACGGGAGTAGGCAGCGGCTTTCTCAACGTTCGGCTGGGTCAGCGAAGCCTGGATCGACATGGCTTCCTGGGCATCCTTGGCACCCAGAAGGGCTTTGGCGCCAGAAACGGAGTCTTCAAGCACGGAGCGGGCGGTGTTCAGGTTCAGGGCAGCGATGCGCTCGGCAGAAGCCAGCGCGGTATTGGCCAGGGAGAGCAGGGAATCAACGGTTGCCTTGTTGGCAGAAGCGAATTGCTCGGGGGTCTTGAACATGGGGAATCTCCTAAGTAAAAAGTTGTGCAAAAAAGAAAAACCGTTGCAGTGAGTTTCGGCTTCAATGCTGCGCTGCATCATGGGCGTGATTATAGGAGTGATCGGAGCAATGTCAAGAAATTTTTTGTGCACTGCACAAACCGGTTTGTTTTGCCGTTAAATCAGCTGCTTGAGTGTTTTGAAAAGCCTCTGCTGGCGAGGCTTTTCGCGTATGCCGTCGGCCTGATGCGTTACTCTTGCGCCGGCGGTTGGCTGAGGCCGTTGGCGCCTTTTAATTCCAGTTGATCGTGCGGTGTGGCCGGCGCGCTCGGCTCGGCGGGCTTGTTTTTCGGTTGAATGGTGGCGCGAACGCGGGCTGGCGGGTCTTTCGGATCATGGTTTTCGCCGGCGGTGACGAGGTATTTTTCGCTGACCGCGTCGTACCAGATGTAATCCCCTTTGACCACGTCTTCACCGCTCTTTACCCAGGCGCGGTGAAATAATTCCGCCACTTCGCTGTTGGTGTTGTATTCGATGCGCTCAGCTTCGCCTTCCAGGTATTCTTCCGATCCTTCGCGTTTTTGGCGAAAGCGCGCCAGGCCGTCTTTGCCGCCGTAGGCGGTGCCTTTCTGGAAGCCGTATTGATCTTCGGTGATGACAATGCGACTGGCCTTGAGCGTCATCGTGCCTTTGGTGACTAAAACATCGCCTTCCAGGATCTGGATTTTTTTGGCGTCATCAATCGTGATCCGATTGGCCTCAAGTTGCATCGGCTTGTCACGGTCCGCCCGTTCGGCCAGGGCATTCTGGGTGGCAAGCAGGCAAAGGGAAATGGAAAGGGCGGCGAGGCGAAGAGTCATGGTGTTGGCCTGGAGCGAATGTACAGGCCGGTCACCTGTGATTGCAGAACGAAAATGCCGGTATTGTTATCAATATTTGCCCCGACACCTTTGACCCAGGATTGTCCCTGGGTAATTTCGACCGGGCTGCTGGTAAAGGCAAAGCCGGCATCCGGCTGGGTGGTCAGGTCGGGCATGCGGGCCACCAGGGCGGGGCGCTCGGGGGTGGCGGCGCGCACGACGCTGACATTGTCCCAAAGGTAAATGGTTGAGCCCTTGGCGCTGGCTTTGGCGTGATCGGCGGCGATGGTGATCGGCGGAGCAGCGGGCCGGTAGCTGATCAGGATCGGTGATTTGAGCTCCGAGCTGTCATCGTCGGGGAAGTGTTCCATGTGAGGCGCAAGCAGGCGATATTTGAGATTCCCGTTTTCGTCGAAGCGCCGAACCGTAAAATTTTCTGCGATGGCATCCGGGTCGTGACGCAGATTGCCATCGTGTTTTGTATCGTCACCGCTTATTGATTTTTGTAGCCAAAACGTCAACGCGGCGAGCAGTGCAAGCAACGCGATGGGGAAAATTTGGCTCTGCCAGTGTTTCATTGGGGGTTGAGGTAGGGGGCAAATGCGGCGTCAAGTTTGCCTTGGGCGGCAAGAATGAATTCGATGGCTTCGCGCACTGCGCCATGGCCGCCGCCGGCATCGGTGATTTGCTGGGCGTGTTGCTTGACGATGGGCCGGGCATTGGCCGGTGCAATGGCCAGTCCGCAAAGGCTCATGGCGGGCAGGTCGATCACGTCGTCGCCCATGAAGGCGCATTCCGACCATTGCAGACCGAGTTTTTCCAGCAGGCCGGCGACGGCGGTTCGCTTGTTGGCAACGCCCTGATAAACATGGGTGATGCCGAGGTCGGCGGCGCGGGCGGCAACGACGCCGGAGGTTCGGCCGGTGACGATGGCCAGTTCAATGCCGGCCCGCTGCATGAATTTGAGGCCAAGACCGTCCTGGACATTGAAGGTTTTCAATTCGCCACCATCGTCGGTGTAGTGCAGTCCGCCATCGGTCATGACGCCGTCGATGTCGAAAGCGACCAGTTTGATTTGAGCGGCGCGGGATGTGGCGTCCATTAAATAACCTTGGCGTTGAAGAGGTCGTGCATGTTGAGGGCGCCGACGAGCAGGCCGTCGGCGTCGGCGACGAGCAGCCCGTTGATGCGCAGGCGT
>CAZLPR010000088.1:0-1829 GCA_964561415.1 uncultured Dechloromonas sp.
TTAATTGACCGGTCCACTGCAACCAGAGGGCCGCACCGCCAAGCAGCAAACTGGCCGCACCGCCAAGCAGCAAACTGGCCGCAAGCAGCCATTCGAGCCAGCCCATTCGGCCGGAAGAGAGGGCCGGCAAAGATCGAATTTCCCGCTGCAGGTTTTGCTTGAGCAGCTCATCCGGGCGCTTGACCTCAAGATCGCGCAGCATTTCATTAATCAGGCTCATTTCACCACCACCCCGGAGAAGCGGCAGCTTCCGTGTCGGCCGCTGCCCGGCGCACATGGCGCACGCGCACGCCTTGCTGGCCTTCGCCAAAGGTAGCCAACATCGCCTTATGGGCGAGAATATTCAATAAACGCGGCGTCCCGCCGCTAGCACGGTGCAGACAACGGATGGCCGGCTTGTTAAAAATCCCCTCACCGCGATAGCCGGCAACCCTTAAGCGATGGGCCAAATATTTTTCAACCTCATTGCGGTCAAGCCCGAGCAAGCGGTAGTGAAAGGCGATGCGTTGCTTCAATTGACGAACGGAAGGTTCAGCCAGGCGCTGATCCAGTTCCGGCTGGCCAAACAGAATGATCTGCAATAACTTCCGCTTTTCGGTTTCGAGATTGGACAATAAACGCAAGGACTCCAGCGTCTCCAACGGCATCGCCTGCGCTTCGTCGATACAGACCACCACTTGTCGATCGACGGCAGCATGCGCCATCAAGGCGCGATTGATGCTCTGCAACAGGTGGTAGTCATCGCTAGCCACACTGACATCCAGCCGTAACTCCTCGGCCAGTGCCAAAAGCAGGGTACGGGGTGCCAGAAAGGGATTCGGCAGATAGGCTGAAACACTGCCTTCCGGCAGTGCCTGCAACAAACGGCGGCAGAGCAGCGTTTTACCGGAGCCGACTTCACCGGTAATTTTGATGAAGCCTTCGCCGCTATTGAGCGCCACCAACAAGGTATTCAGCGCTGCCTGATGGCTGCGGGTAATTACCGTATAACTCGTATCCGGCGTAATGCCAAACGGCAGCCCAGTCAGCCCGAAATGGTCAAGATACATCGCTAGCGCTCGCTGCGACCGTCGTTGATCACTGCCACTGCATCACATGCTGACGGGGGTCCAGGGCTTCCAGGCGCTCCTGGCTCTCACGCAGGCTTTCCTTCCAGGAATTTTCGTTGGCAATGATCGTTGACCGCATCAGGATAACCAGTTCACGTTTCCGATTCAGCCCCGCACGTTGTCCGAAAAGCATGCCCGCCCCCGGCAATCCGCTCAGACCGGGCAAGCCAAAGCGCGTATTGTTTTGCTCCTGGCTCATCAGACCACCGATCGCCACAATGCCGCCATCCTGCACCCGGACGATACTATCCGTTTCGCTAATACTGCTCGATGCCAGCGGCAGGCTATACACCCCAAGATCGCCCAGATTGACCGTTTTGGTTTTTTCCTCAACGACGCTGACGGATGGATGCACATGCAGAATGATGTTGCCTTCATCATCAACCTGCGGCGTCACATCAAGCGCAATCCCCGAAAAGAAGGGTTGCAACGCAATATTTGGCGAGACCGTATTACCTGAAGCGCTGGACGTGGTCGTGCTGCTGACGCCAGTCACGAAATAATCGTCAACCCCCACCTTGAGCACGGCTTTTTGATTATTGGTCGTCGCAATGCGTGGGCTGGAAAGCACCTGCACATCACCCTGGCCTTCAAGAAATGAAAGCAAAGCGGCAAAATTTTTCGACTGGAAAGACAAACCAAAAAAGCCACGCCCCACTCCGGTCGTTGCAATCTGCCCATCGGCCCCCGGTTGCACCGCTACCCCGGAAGCACCGCCGG
>CAZLPR010000088.1:1839-4351 GCA_964561415.1 uncultured Dechloromonas sp.
CCAACAGCTGACGAAATAAGCGCCCCCGTACTGGCCAGTGCCGCACCCGGCGAAAGCACGCTCATGGCGAAACGGTCAACTGCGCCACCAAACTGACTCCAGTTAATGCCGGTTTGATAGGAATCAAACAGCGACACCTCAATAATTTTGGCCTCGAGCATCACCTGGCGTTCAACAACCAGTTGCGTCGCCTTCAAATAGTCATTGACCGAACGCAATTCAGCCGGCATCGCCTTGACCAGAACCACGCCAGAAACCGGCGTAACGATGACACTTCGCCCATCCTGCTTACCAACAATGACCTCCAGCGCCTCGGTCAGATCCTTCCAGAAATCATAGTCCGACGTCGTCGTCACCCGCGAACTATCGGCTACCCGGCCCTGACTCGCATTTGAACCCGTTCCGCCGGAGGGCTGAGAGGTGTTCCCCGAAGCACTGGTATTGGATTGATTCGATGTCGTTGGCGAACTGCCCGTCACCCGCATATTGCTTGTTCCCTGCCGGCGATTGGCGAGATAGTTTATTTTGAACAGACGCGTTTGCAGGGTATTCGGTTGCACGAAGATCCGCGTTCCCTGGACGCGATATTCGTAGCCATAAACATCACGCAAAGTATCCAGCGCTTCGCGGACGGTAATATTTTTCAGATTCAGGCTGACCGAACCCGTCAAATCCGGCGGAAACAGCATGCTATAAGGCGTGCCGGAAACCAGCGCCGTCAATAGCTGGCTGACTGGCGCATTATTCACCGCCAGATTAAACCGGGGCTCCGCTTTGCGTTGGGCCGGCAGCTCAAGCTGCAACGGCGGCACCATGGCTCGCCCCAAAGCATCGCTCTGCGCCTTTCGGCTAGCCTTGTTTGCCGCCACCGCACCCAGTTCCTGGTTGATCTTGTCGTAGGTCTCACCGCGCTTTGCCTGCTGGTTAGTACAAGCAGCCAGTAGCAGGCCAGACAACACGACCATCAATATCCTGCTCATCGAGAATCCTTCCCATGCCCCGCTTTACCGCGCTTTCGCCCATCGGCTGGCACAATCATTTGTTTATTCACATCCGGGGTCAAATAAAGATGCGTCACCCCCTCCGGGCCGGCCAATACAGCCTCGCGCTCCGTTATCCGGATCAGTTTATCCTCACCGAGACGCCCCCCCAAAACCACTGTTTTCCCACCAATCACCGCCACCCCTTTACCCTGCGCCGGTAACAAAACCGACTGCAAACGCCTCCCGCCGTCCTCGAGCACGCTGGCATCCAGGCCATCCGCCGCATCCAGCCAGGCCGACGGCGGCCGAGTCGGATCAGCGGACGCCGACACCGTCCCGGCATTCAGGCACAGCGCCGCCAACAGTAAGAAATAAACACCGGTTTTCATAAAGCCAGCCATGCCCGATCCGGGCTCAGGGTATAGACGATCAGCGTCATCTCGGCCCTCGGGTAATCAAGCACTTTGTACTGCAACTGCCCCCACAGCAATTTTTGCTGCAGTTGTTCAAGCTGAGCAACATATGCCAGCAACTCGCCATAATTTCCCTCCAGGCGAATTTCAACACCATGCCGGTAGAGATCAAATTTCTTTTCTGCCAACTTCTCGACCGGCTTCGCGGCATCGGCTTTCGCGCTGACCGGCTTTTCGGCCAGCACACTACGCGGCGCCAGTGTTTTCAGGCTGAGCAAACGCAGGCCGGGCTGACGGGCCAGCAAGCGCTCGAGCAAGCCATTCATTTCTTCAGGACGAATCAGCGTCGCCCCCAACTGGCGGAGCTCGTTATCCGACTTTTCCTGCTCGCCCTGCAAGGCGGCCAATTCAGCCTTCAAAGCGGCGTCTGGATCAGCTTTCAACTGCTGTTGCAGACGGCCAATCTGCATCTGAGTTTCCGCAAGTGCCGTCGATTTCTGGGCGATGCTCTTTTCCTGAGCGCGCCCCCGGGCGCTTTGCGGATCAAGAATCAAAGCATTGGCAATCAATAGCGGCCCAAGAATCAGGGCGCCCGCCACCAGGACTTTCTCACGCCGGGAAAGTGCCGCATGGCGTCCATTTAAACGCCCCCATTGTTCGCGCAAGGCCTTCATGGCTTTTTCTCCGGCACCGGCGCCAATTCGGTACGCAAGACGAATTCAGTAAAACGCCCAGCAGGAATCTTGCGGTCAACCAGCAAAACAGCCGATTTTTCTGTGCCCGAATCAACGCTCTTTTCAACCCCCTTCATTTCCAGCGCAGAAAAACGCCGGCCGGAAAACGCGGGGTCAGCGTTCAGCCGATTGATATAAATCGGCAACATGGCCGGATCAAGCAAGCGCCCACGAATTTCGATGCCCTCATGTGCCAGGCCAAAGCCAGTCAGCCAGACCCCCTCCGTCACCTGCCGCGAAAAGCCCTGCATCATCTCGCCAAAACCACCGCTTTGGGGCGCGTTACCCTGACGAATAAAAGCCAAAACCTCCTGGCTCTGCACCAAACCTTGACGCGCGGTAGCGATCTGAGCGGCAAGCCCGGCATCACGCTGCCGCGCCC
>CAZLPR010000088.1:4420-7193 GCA_964561415.1 uncultured Dechloromonas sp.
CTGAGCCAGCGCCGTCAACTGCTGCTGAGAACCGAGCAGTTGGCTGCTGAGATTTGCTTCCGTCGTTTTCAGACGGTTTAACTGCATCGACTTGAATTGCACAAAAGCCAAGAGCAAGGCCAAAACAATCAAACCTGCGGCGCAAACCACGCGCAAGGCAAGCCAGTCAAAACGGGCGCGCAGTTCAGGCAGGAGCAGATTAATCGACTGACTCATGCCGCCGTCCTCATTGCAGCGCCTATCGCCAAAAGACATTGCGCCTGCCGTTCGACCAGGCGAAGTTCCGGCAGCCCGGAAAAATCAGCCACCTGAGCCAGATCCATCACCTCAACCTTGATGTAAAGATTCTCGCCCAGCGCCGCCACCAGCCCGGCACAATCAAACTCGGTCGCCACCAGCAGGCGTGAAACAGAAATGAAGCCATATTGGCGATCAAAGTTATCCAGCGTCCGCTGTAGTTCAAGCGCCAGCCGTTCGCGGGTTTGCTGGCGTCGCTCCGCATCGTCCTGAGCCAGTGACTCACCCGACATTTCGATACGCCGCGCCAGACATAACTCACCCTGATAGGTGATTGTCAATAAGCTATCGCCATCGCATAAAGCGAGGAATGCCAGACCACGATTGGGTTCTTCAAACAAGGCGGCGACATTGCGAATCGCCATTTCGGGAATATCAATCGCCTCAAGGCGAATTTTTGCCCGCTCAAACTGCCCCATTTTCTCGCCAACCAAGGCTGAAGATGCGGCGGCCACGAATACACTCCCCTGGCGCCCGGCCTGGTTCGGAATATCGGTTGCAGCGACAGCCGCTGTCTCAACGGGAAACTCGACAGCATCCTTTAAACGCCAGCGCAAAGCCTGCAGACGCTCCTCAAGCGGCACGCCCAGCGCCTCCATCTGTGCCAGATAATAATCATTCTCGCCCAACAAGGTGGTGCAGCGAAAACGCTTCAAACCCTTGGCTTGGGCCAGGCGAAGCAACGCATCATCGTCACTGCCTGCGGTGGAAAAAGACTCCAGCAGACGAATCTCGGGACGTTTTTCGGGCGCAATGATGACATGCGCCAGATCGAGACACGCACCGCGCCGAACCACCGCCATCCACCCTGCCTCGAATTTTCTCCCCCGCATTGGCCAAATCATTGCCAAACCTCATTTTTTTTCAGAAGACTACCCAGTAACACATTATTTTTCAAGGGTTTTTCCGGACATCAAAAGCTTTCCCGCAAATAAATTACCGGTGAGCGTGGGCCACAAGCGCCGAAACAGGCACGGGCCATTGGCACGGGCAAAGTCAGCCAGGTATTGCTGCCACGCAGAATGCTGCCGGCAATATCGACCAGGCCGACATTGCCAGCGCCCGGCGCGGAAAGCTTGACTTTCCGATCGCCACTCAAAATCGGCGTCACCAGACTGGCAGTCGTTTTGTCTTTAAGCGTGTTGCTCAAACCGCTTATCGCCGTCGGCACAACCAACGCGGTACAGGTATCCGCCACATTGACCTGCCAGCCATTGGCTGTCCAATACTGAATTTTCGCCGGCACATGAAGCGGCAGCAATTCACTGCCATAGGCATTGATCAGTTGCATCCGGCCATCCAGCAGCCCCGCACTTCCTAATTTGCGTGCACTGCACGCCGCTCCACTGCAAGCACCTACGCTGGCCGCATCCATATCCGGCGCCAACAAGCTCGCGCCGGCATCCGTATCGTTCATGACAACGCCCAAATCAAGCTGCCAGAACGGACCGCCTGCATTAGCGCGATTGTCGACACAAGTCGCTGTCGTCAAGGGCAAGGGCGTGGCCGGTTTGGAAAAAATCACCGCGGTCGAATCCGGCACATTGTCCGCATTCGCATCGTTCAACACGTAACCGCCCGCGCTCCACTGCGCACTGGCCAAGCCCGCTATCCGGCTTCCCAGATCGCAGCCCTGATGATCCGTGGCCTGATCTTCGGCAACCAGTAGCGGGTTGCTCACCGGGTAACCCAGCGCCTGCGAATAATTGCTCGTGACGACCCCCAAACCATTCATCGCCTGCAAGCGGTAGGAGATGCCCAGTGCCGGCTGGCCCATATAGGTAAATGGCTGGGCGGTAGCGCTACAAAATGGCGTCACCCCACCCCCCGCATACACAAAATGATCGGGCACAAAGCGGCCGAAAAATGCAGAGTTCGGCGCCGAAGCGCCCGCATCGCGCAAGCCAAACACGCAACCGTACTTGCCGTCGGAATCCTTGGTATTCGCATAACTGCCCGCCACACAATCGTTCTTGGTTGAGGCGCTATCCACGGTCACCCAATCGTCATCATAGATACCGCGTGCGGAAGAAGCATCGACAGCAGGGTCGAATCCAAGAAAGCGGAAATTGCCGACTTCAGAATAGAGAAAGCTTCCCGTCGCTTCAGAACTGGATGCGCCAGACACCGCATTCGGAAAAATGGCTGGCGACAGCGCGCCGGATACCCACCCGGCGCCATTGGCGTGCCGGTATAACCGACGGCATTCGCCGTTGCCGTCAGCGTAAAACTGTCGGTCCCTGCTTTGAGTTTTGGCGTCCCGCTCAGGGTCGAATTGCTCGCCGAAGAAGCGACGCCAGAGATCAACGTTGGCCGGACGGCAAAGGTATCGGCCGAGCAGGCAGTCGTCGTACCGTCGGAAATCACCGCCACCAGATTGGCCCAAGCCTTGGTCAGCGTGAAATCCGCCGTCGTCTTGATGCCCTTGTCGGTGGAAGCGAAGCCCAGGGTCTGGCTTCCGCCGCCGACCGCCGCC
>CAZLPR010000088.1:7219-7602 GCA_964561415.1 uncultured Dechloromonas sp.
CTTGCCATTGCAGGCGCCGACCGCACAGGCGGTTACCCGCTCCGCATCAGTTCCACACAAGCCATCACTGTTGTCGACCAGCTTGACCGTGACGTTTTTCGTCGAACTGGCCGCGTAAGCCGTCAGGATCTGGCCGTTGGCCAAGGCCGCCACCTTCAGCTTGAAGGCCGTATTGGCCAATTTCGTATAGATGTGGCCGGTCAGGAAATTCTGTACGGCATTGCTGGTGTAGGCATCGTCGATGGCGCTGAAGCCACCGGCCGTGCCGCCATCCGGTGGCACGAAGTACTGGGCGCAGACGCGCACCTTGCCCAGTTCGTGTTTATTGGTCGACTCGCCCGTCGACCCGGTAAAAGACAATTGCCAGTTGGCCGGCACCGCCG
>CAZLPR010000089.1:0-1216 GCA_964561415.1 uncultured Dechloromonas sp.
GCTGCAATCGGCATCGTGCCGCAGGACACGGTGCTCTTCAACGACAGCATTTTCTACAACATCAATTACGGCCGGCCCGACGCCTCACCGGAAGAAGTCCATGGCGCCGCCCGTGCCGCTCAATTACATGAATTCATCGAATCGCTGCCGCAAAAATACGAAACGCGGGTCGGCGAACGCGGCCTCAAGCTCTCCGGTGGCGAAAAACAACGCGTCGCCATCGCCCGCGCCTTGCTCAAAAATCCACCCATCCTGATCTTCGACGAAGCCACCTCGGCGCTCGACTCGGCCACCGAACGCGCCATTCAAAGCCAGTTGGAATTTGCCGCCCTGGGCCGGACCACACTGACCATCGCCCATCGCTTATCAACGGTAATGAATGCTGATGAAATTATCGTCATGAGCGACGGCCAGATTATCGAACGCGGCCGGCACAGCGCGCTGCTCGCCGCCGAAGGGCAATATGCCCGGATGTGGACGCTGCAGCAGCAGGAAGAAAGCGACAGCTCGGCCCATTGAAATTATTACTTTGGTTTTATACTGAACCTAGCCCAATAAACCCTACGATGATCAACGCTCTCCAGCCTCCTCAAGCCCGAAGCCAATTCGCACGTTGGCTATTACCGGCGATGGTTTTTCTGCTGCTGACAGTTGCCACGCTCATCGTGTGGCAATGGCAGTCCGGCGTTCTGCGAGAAGCCGATGAGTTTTCGGATAGCCAGGAAAGTGCCGCAATCACCACGGAAATTCGCGATCGACTGCGCTTGAATGCACAGTTTTTAAGCTCACTGCAAGCCTTCGCCACGGCCAACCCCGGGCAGACTTTGCAAAGCTGGCGCCGCTATGCCGAAAAAATTGACATGAAGGCCAGCCCCTCGGGTCTTTTTGCTTTTGCCTACGCGCCGCTCATCCAAAACAGCCAGGCCCGGGATTTTATTTTTGCCACTCGCCGCCAGGTTGACCGCAGCAATTTTCATATTTTCCCCACCCCCAGCGATCCACGCATCGCACCGCTGGTCTTTATCGCCCCCGAACAAACCACCCCGCATCCCGCCATTGGTTTCGATCTGTTATCCGAAACCACCCGGCGCCAGGCCATCGAGACGGCTACCGACACCCGTATAGCCGCGCTTTCCGGCCAAGTCGAACTGATCGGCGACCTGCCCAGCCAGGGCAAGGCTTTCATGATGGTGCACGCACTTTACAAGCCGGGCTT
>CAZLPR010000089.1:1226-7568 GCA_964561415.1 uncultured Dechloromonas sp.
CCAATGTGCGCCAGCGGCGTCAAGCTTTCTCGGGCATTGTGCTGACAGCCTTTCACACGGAGGCTTTTTTTTCATCGCTGAGACATGGCGACAAGCGCGGCCTGGCCCTGCAAATATTTGACGAAAGTTTAAGTAGCGACAGCATGACCACCGAGCCAACCCTGATTTACGACTCCGCCCCCGATTTTGTCACCCCGCCGGGCAGCCGCCTGTTGCACCACGAAATCGATTTCGGCGGGCGCAACTGGATTCTTAAATTTCGCACCAACAATGGTGGCAACAGAACCAAAGGGCTTGATCTCCCGAGCGTCATTCTTTTCGCCGGAATGCTCGGCAATAGCCTGCTGAGCTTGCTCATTTTTCACCTGAGTACGCACCGCGAACGGGCTGAGCGTTACGCCGACGCAGTGACTGGAGAATTGCGCCAACACCGCGATCACCTGCACGAGTTGGTGACCGAACGCACCGCACGCCTTAACGCCGCGTTAAAACGGGTACTTGCCGCCAATCAGGCAAAAACCGATTTTCTCGCCAATATGTCGCACGAGTTGCGCACCCCGATGCACGCAGTTCTGGGCTTCGCCCAACTCGGCTTTGAGCGAGCCAATACGATCGACCAACCGAAGCTGACTCAATATTTTCAGCGCATCGAACAAAGCGCCACGCGCTTGCTTGACCTGATTAATGAACTGCTCGACCTCTCGACGCTTGAAAGCGGTCACAAAAACCAAAAGCTCGCATCGGAACCGACGGACATGCAATCACTGATTCGCCAAAACATCGAACAGGTTGAATCATTGCTCATCGCTCACCAACTAAAAATTGAGATCGTTGCCTCATCGACCGACTGCACACTGCCAGTCGACACAAAACGGATGGCGCAAGTAATTTTCAACCTGCTTTCGAATGCCATAAAATTCTCGCCTAGGCAAAGCATTATCCGTATCGAACTGAACGCAGCAGAACTGCCGCTTGGCCGGCGGGCGGACGATGACGGACGCCAACCGGCACTCGCCATTCGCTTTATGGATAGTGGAATAGGCATTCCGGAAGAAGAACTGGAAAGCATTTTTGACAAGTTCGAACAAAGCAGTGCAACACGCAGTGGCGCTGGCGGCACCGGTCTCGGGCTGGCGATCAGCCGGGCCATCGTGACCCAGCACCGCGGTACGATCAGCGCAGAAAACAATGCCGGGGGCGGAGCCTGTTTTACCCTTACCCTGCCAAAAAACAACGGGATAGAAGAGGCATGATGACAACGAAAACTCAACTTCTTGCAGTAGATGACGAACTTCTGAATCTCGAAATTCTGTCGGAGTATTTTTCTGACGAACCGGCGCTTTCCCTCCAGATGGCCGACGGTGGCGAAACGGCCTGGCAATTACTGCAAAACCCCGAGAACGACTTTAAAGCGATCCTGCTCGACCGGATGATGCCGGGGCTGGATGGCATCGGTTTGCTCAAGCGGATAAAAAGCGATCCTCGCCTGGCCGGCATTCCCGTCATCATGCAGACGGCGGCCAGCTCTGCGGAACAAATCCGCGAAGGGCTTGAAGCCGGCGCCTACTATTACCTGACCAAGCCCTACCGGCGCGATAATCTACTGGCGATTGTGCACGCGGCGCTCATTGACGCCGAAGCACGCGACGCACTACGCCGGCAACTCCACGGCCACATCAATTCGCTGCAATTCCTCAAGCAGGCAGAATTTTCGATTCGCACGGTGGATGACGCCTCACAACTTGCCTCATTTATCGCCCAAGCCTGCCCTAATGCTGAAATGGTCGTCATGGGTATTTCTGAACTGCTGATCAACGGAGTTGAGCATGGCAACCTGGGCCTGAGCTATGCCGAGAAATCCCGCCTTAAGCGCGATGACAGCTGGCGCCCGGAGATCGAGCGTCGTGCCGCACTGAGCATGAATCTCGACAAGGATGTCAAGCTCAGCTTTCGGCGCGATGAAGCGCAGATCACCCTACGCGTCGTCGACCAGGGAGGCGGTTTCGACTGGCAGAAGTTTCTCGAAATTGATCCGGAACGCGCTTTTGATCCAAACGGACGCGGCATCGCCATGGCTCGCCTGCTCAGCTTCAGCACGCTAAGTTATGAAGGCTGCGGCAATACCGCCATTGCCACGATCAACTGCTCGACCCATAACAAATAACTACCATGTCCCCGCAATTATCCAAAATGAAAGTCCTGGCAGTCGATGACAATCGAACCAATCTGCACATTTTGCAGGTCTTCCTAAAAAAACTCGGGCACCACGTCATCCTCGCCGAAAACGGCCAAGAGGCCGTGGAGCGCTTTCAGAGCGAGATGCCGGATCTCATTCTGCTCGACATCATGATGCCCGTGATGGATGGGTTTGAAGCGGCTCGGCGCATCAAGGCGATGGCCCGGGAACGCTGGACGCCGATCATTTTTCTTTCAGCGCTGAACCGTGATGAAAATCTGGTTGAAGGCCTCGAGGCCGGGGGGGACGACTACCTGACCAAGCCAATTAATTTTGTCGTGCTCGAAGCAAAACTGCGCTCAATGCAGCATTCGCTAACCCTGCAGCAAGCGTCAATCGATGCTTTGCGCCGCGTCCAGGCGATTTCAGACAATGTCATCGACGCGCTGATCACCATCGACACCAGCGGCATGATTGCTACGGTCAACCGTGCTACCGAGCATATTTTTGGCTGGAAAACGAATGAAATCGTCGGCCTGAACATCCGAATGCTAATGCCAGAGCCATTTCGCAAAAATCACGACATTTACCTGGAAAACTACGTCAACGGAACTCAAGTAGACATTATTGGCACCGCTCGCGAAATCGACGGAGTACGCAAGGACGGAACCGTCTTCCCGATAAACCTGTGTATTACCGAGCTTACCCTTGACGGCCACCGTATGTTTATCTGGGTCATTCGGGATATTTCCAACGAAAAACTAGCGGAACAGAAACTCCAGCGCTATTACGACCAAACGCAAACCGAACAGCAACTGGCATTGCGTTTAATGGACCTGCAACTCCATCGCCCCGGCCTTAATGACCCGCGCCTGCGATACAAGGTGATTGCAGCTGAAAACTTCAGTGGCGATATCGTCGCCGCCTCGCGCTCGCCAGAAGGCCGATTTTATGCACTTCTCGCCGATGCGACGGGGCATGGACTGGCTGCAGCGATCAGCGTCCTTCCCGTGCTGGCAATTTTTTACCGACTGACACGATGCAATCACCCGGTTCGGGAAATCATCAGCGAACTCAATCAGCAATTGAAAGAGTCGATACCGATCGGTCGCTTCGTCGCGACAACCTTGATTGCTCTCGACGAAGTTGGCAAAACGGGGGAAATCTGGGTAGGTGGCACGCCACCGACCTTTCTCTTCGATCGCTGGGGCAGGAAATCGCGTGAATTTTTATCAACCAACCTGCCGCTTGGCATCGTCGATAACAAATCCCTCTCCTGCACCCCGGTTAGCTTTGACTGGGAAGAGGAAAGCCAGTTGCTGGTCTGCTCAGACGGCCTGCTTGAAGCCACCGATAATGAGGGCCAGCAGTTTGGTGTCGAAGGGATCATGGCGGCAACGGCAAACTCATCACCGCAAAATCGCTTTGCGCGAATCGAGGCGGCACTCGAAGAGCATCTCTCCAACGCAGTCGCGGCGGACGATGTATCGCTAATGATTATTGATTGCCCATAAACAGGCCGAGAATTTGAATCCGCAGTTTTTCTCGGAGCTGCTCTTGAGCGACAACGAGAAAATCAGGACGCAGGGCAGTTCATCGTGATCAAAAATCTGCATCGCGATAAGGATGGCGCACTTACCTGAGCAGCCCTCCCATACCACCAGAGACGCCTCCCGCAAGCGCTCTACGTTGCCACCTTGCCAGCCGGGTTTTCAGCAACAACAATCCTCAACGGCAACAATTTATTCAGGGTTTCCTTAGAATACGTAGCCATGAAAGCCGTACCGAAGACCCTGTCCACGCTCTGCCGCACCGTCGCGCTTGCCACTTCGGCCGGCCTGCTGCTGGGCGCGTGCACTGCCAGCAAAACCCCGCGTTCCTATCAGTCCGAAATCTTCCCTAGCGAAACGCCGTTTCAGTACTACAGTAACCGTGCCCCAGAGGGAGCCTGTGAAATCGGCAAACGCGCACTACTCAGCCAGGGTTATCAGATCGACGATGCCAAGCCGCTGAATATTCGCGGCGAGAAATATTTCAGGCCGCGACAGGACGAAGCCCGCCGGTTGACGATCACGCTGGTCTGCCTGCCCAGTTCGCTGGGCGCGGTCATTTACGCCAACGCGCTGGAAACCCAGTTTGAAATGAAATCCAAAGGCAGCAGCGCCGGGGTCAGCGTCTCGGCACTCGGCTCGGTATCACTGCCGTGGTCCATCGACAAGGACACACTGGTCAAAGTCGGCGAAGAAACGGTCACAGCGCCGGCGTTCTATGAACGGCTGTTCGAACTGGTCAAATCACTGGACTTCTGAGCCGTTTTTGCCGGTATTGCCCAGGGCTTGGGCTACAATCTTTTGCGCCGCAACAATGATGAATCCACATCGATCATGCACCCTCGCCTAACCCTTTCCGAACTGGAGGAGCACCCGCTCCGCCAGCGCCTGAACAACGAATTCCACGCCCGTCCACCGGTACCGCTGGAAGGGGCGATGCTCATTTCGCATCTGGTGTTCAAGCACGCCGCAACCAAGGCGCAGGAGGCGCGCGACAACCTCGCCAAACTCTGCCAGGGGCATGTCTGCAATTCGATCGAAAGCTCCGACGCTCACCTGATGCTGGAAACCGGCGCCTTCCGCATGCGCTGGGAACTGCACACTGAATTTTCCAGCTACACTTTTTTTCGGCCGCTGAGCAGCGGCGAGGTGCTGCACCCGGATGTCACCGCCTTCGATGCGGTGCACCCCGAGTGGTTCACCGGCATCCCTGGCAAGCTCATAGTCGCCACCCACGTCGAGTTGCGCTTGACTACCGAGATCAATCCGGACTCGATTCTCGCCAGCCTGACGCCGAACGGACGGACGATGGTCGCCGCCAAGGTAGCCGACAACACGGCCTGGATTTTCACCGATTTCAAGATCGACAACGGTTTCTCGCGCTTTCTCGTTCTCAATGCCGGCATGACGCAACGTCAGACCGGCCGCACCGTGCAGCGCCTGGTCGAGATTGAAACTTACCGCATGATGGCCCTGCTCGGCCTGCCGGTTGCCAAGGAAACCAGCCGCTGGCTGTATTCGGGCGAGAAGGAGCTGGCCGAACTGATGGAAAACATCGGCAAGACCAGTTCGCCAACCGAAGAGCGCCGGGTTCTCGACAAACTATCGCGACTCGCCGCCGATGTCGAAAACTCCGTCTCGCGCACGACCTTCCGCTTCGGCGCCGCCCACGCCTATCACGGCCTGGTCATGCAGCGCATCGAGGAGCTGCGCGAAAGCCGCATCTCCGGCCTGCCCACTTTCTACGAATTCATGCAGCGCCGCCTGCTGCCGGCCATGAACACCTGTGAAGCGATCAGCCGCCGGCAGGAAGAACTCTCCGGCCGCGTCGCCCGCACCAGCCAGCTGCTGCGCACCCGCGTCGATATGGAACTGGAACACCAGAATCAGGAAATCCTCGGCCAGATGAATCAGCGGGCACGCCTGCAACTTCGCCTGCAGGAAACGGTCGAAGGCCTCTCCGTGGTTGTGCTGACCTATTACGGCTCGCAATTGGTGCAATATCTGGCCAAAGGCAGCAAGGATCTGCACCACCTGAACACCGATGTGATTACCGCGATTTCGATTCCGGTTATCGCCGGGGTTGTTGCCTGGGGAACCCGCCGCATGCGCAAGAAACTCGCCGCTGAAACCGGTGAGACAATGCATTAATTTATAATTCTCTTTTTGCTTTCAGGAAATCTGCCGTGACCGCACCTCTTTTCCAGTCCTCCATTACCAGCCTGCCGCTCCTGTCCAAGGGCAAAGTCCGCGACATTTATGCGGTCGACGCCGATAAATTGCTGATTATCACGACCGATCGCCTGTCCGCTTTCGACGTCATCCTGCCCGACCCGATTCCGCGCAAGGGCGAAGTGCTGACCGCTGTCGCCAATTTCTGGTTCGAGAAGCTCGGCCATATCGTGCCGAATCAATTGACCGGCATCGATCCGGAATCAGTCGTGGCCGAAAACGAACGCGAACAGGTCCGCGGCCGCTCAGTCGTCGTCAAGCGCCTGAAGCGGCTGCCGATTGAAGCCGTCGTCCGCGGCTACGTCATTGGTTCCGGCTGGAAGGACTACAAGGAAACCGGCGCCATCTGCGGCATCGCCCTGCCGCCCGGCCTGAAAATGGCGC
>CAZLPR010000090.1:0-2124 GCA_964561415.1 uncultured Dechloromonas sp.
CCATTTCGGCCGGCGGGCAGGCGGCCTTCATGGCGCCGACCGAGATTCTGGCCGAGCAACATTACCTGAAATTGCAAGACTGGCTGGCGCCGCTGGGCGTGCGCGTCGCCTGGCTTTCCGGCAGCCTGAAAACGGCAGCCAAGCGCCAGCAGTTGGCCGCGACGGCGACGGAAGCGCAACTGATTGTCGGCACCCACGCATTGATTCAGGAAGGCGTCGATTTTGCCAAACTCGGGCTGGCGATTGTTGATGAACAGCACCGCTTTGGCGTCGCCCAGCGTCTGGCGCTGCGTAAAAAAGGTCAAAACCCGCATCAGCTGATGATGTCGGCAACGCCCATTCCGCGCACCCTGGCGATGAGTTATTACGCCGATCTTGACGTCACCGTACTCGACGAACTGCCGCCCGGTCGGACGCCGATCAAGACGCGTCTCGTTGCTGATTCACGCCGCGCCGATGTCGTCGGCTTTGTCGCCAAGCAGGTTGATGAAGGTCGGCAGGCCTACTGGGTTTGTCCGCTCATTGAAGAGTCCGAAGCCTTGCAGTTGCAGACGGCGCAGGAAACCTACGAGCAACTTTCGGCCGATCTGCCGAATTTACGCATCGGCCTCGCCCACGGCCGTTTGAAGCCGGATGAAAAACAGGCGGTAATGGCGGCGTTCACCGCGGGTGAGATTGATGTCCTGGTGGCGACGACGGTGATCGAAGTCGGCGTCGATGTGCCGAATGCCAGTCTGATGGTGATCGAGCACGCCGAACGTTTCGGCCTGTCGCAATTGCATCAGCTGCGGGGCCGGGTTGGGCGCGGTAAATATGAATCGAGCTGCGTGCTGCTCTTCGCCGGGCCGCTTTCCCAAACTGCTCGTCAGCGGCTGAAAATCATTTTCGAGCATACCGATGGTTTTGAAATTGCCCGTCAGGATCTGCAACTGCGCGGCCCGGGTGAATTCGTCGGCAGTCGGCAAAGCGGGGTGCCGTTGTTGCGTTATGCCGATCTGGAAATGGACGCCGACCTGGTCGACATGGCGCGGGAAATCGCCGAAACGATGCTGGTCGAGCAGCCGGAACTTGCCGAACGGCATTTGAAACGCTGGCTGGGGTCGCGGGAAGAGTTGCTGAAATCGTGAGCGATAGCAGGGGTGACACATTGCTGACTGATTCGCTGAAACGCGGGGCGTGCCAGCGACCACGTAGCGCGGTCACCCAATGGGTGCGTCATTTGGGAGGTACAGGGGCTGGTATTCATGCCGCAGTTGAGACCTGGATGAGCGGTCAACTGAGGTTTCAAGGTTCAATCAGTGTTTCCCTAGCCTAGCCCCTTTTAGCCGTGAACAGACTTCATTTGAAGTAGCGCATTGCTTGGTGCAGTACCCGAAGGACAACAACCTTGTCAGCTTTAACCCGATAAACAATGATGTAAGGGAAGCGCCGCATCACGTATTCGTGCGTACCCTGCTTATGGCCATCCCTGTAATGCAGAGGATTCTTTGCCGCTAATTCGCCAGCTGATTGAATTGCTCTAATCGCCTCGTCTGCGATGAAGATGGATGCTTCAGTGGCGTAAAACTCAGCGAGTTTCTGGCGGTCAGCTTGAGAGCGACGTGACCATTCAAGCTGCTTTTTGGCCATATTTCTGATGCAGCTTCGCCATAAAATCGTCCATTTCCTTACGGGCTTCGGCGTCAGTCAATACATTTCCAGCCTCTACATCGGCCAAGCCCTTATCAACTTCAGCAATAAACCAAGCGTTGTAGGCTTCCTGTTTTTCCTGTTGGGTCATCGTCTTGTTCATATCAACTCCTTTCAACGGTCCGTTTGATTGTAGCACTTGACTCCAAACCCCACCCTTTACCTCACGGATAATCGAGCCTGGCCCCTTTGATTCTCTACATCGGCCAAGCCCTTATCAACTTCAGCAATAAACCAAGCGTTGTAGGCTTCCTGTTTTTCCTGTTGGGTCATCGTCTTGTTCATATCAACTCCTTTCAACGGTCCGTTTGATTGTAGCACTTGACTCCAAACCCCACCCTTTACCTCACGGATAATCGAGCCTGGCCCCTTATTTTTTTCATTTCCTTACGGGCTTCGGCGTCAGTCAATACATTTCCAGCCTCTACATCGGCC
>CAZLPR010000090.1:2224-7552 GCA_964561415.1 uncultured Dechloromonas sp.
TTGACTCCAAACCCCACCCTTTACCTCACGGATAATCGAGCCTGGCCCCTTATTTCATTCTTTTATTAAAATAGAAAAAGCCACCCGAAGGTGGCTTTTTAGTATCTAAAACTAGCTAGGCTAGATTAGAAGGAGTGGCGAACACCAGCCACGAACTTCTTGAAATCGCCAGCCGCAACAGCGTTGGCAACGGTATCATCATTCACGCTAAGATAACCAGCGTAGGCAGTGGTGCGCTTAGACAGGGAATAGTTGTAAGCAATATTCCAAGCCTTACGGTCATTCTGGAAGCCAACAGTTTGGCTCTCTTCCATTTTGCCCTTTGAATACTCAGCAGAGACCGAACTCTTGCCAAAAGGAACTGCAACGCCAAGACCCCAAGCAGAATCGCTGCCGGTGGTGGCATCGCTATCAAACTTCTGATAAGCAGCCGACACCTTGGCGACCTTAAAGTCATAAGCAGCCTTCACGCCGAGTTCGTCGACATCGCTATTGGCGGCGGCAGCAGAAATCTTGTTGTAAACGAGGCCTGCAGTCACAGGGCCATTGGCGTAGTTCAGGCCAAGAACGTTCGCATAGGTATCGCTAACGCCCGTTGTGTTTGCAACTTCGCTCAGGCGAGCGTGATTCAAAGCGACTGTCAGACCAGAGAAAGTCGGCGAAATGTAAGCAACAGCGTTGCCTGCGCGACCAGCAGCATGAACTACACCACCCCTATTGACGATGTTGTAGAGGGTGCTTAACTGGGTGCTGCCAGAAGTCGGCAAAGCGCTTGCAGCCCAATCGTAACCAGCTGTTTGCAGGTAGCCAGCAACAACAGTACCCATTGCGTGGGACAGGCCAACGTATTGTTGACGCGCATTGCCGATGGTTGCGTTGCTGTCAGCGGTGAGGCCATATTCCAGCTTGAAAACAGCCTTCAGGCCGTTGCCCAGATCCTCAACACCAGAAAAGCCGATGCGGGATGTGGACAGGCTGCCGCTGTCAATAGAGTTAACGGACTTGCTGGCACCAGAGTAGTCAGTGTGCTTGTAGCCCATATCCACGATGCCATAAATGGTCACATTAGATTGTGCGAAAGCGGCGGAAGAAGCCAGAGCGGCAACTGCCAGAGCGATAATTTTCTTTTGCATCTTGGAAATCTCCTTAGTGGTTAGTTTTTAATCTGTTCTTTCAAACCGATTAAGCTTTACCTCTCGGGTCGAGAAGTTGAAGCGGATTGTCGCAAACAGCTCAACGCCGTAGCAACCGATGTCTGCAAACCAAAGTCATTTCCGCAACACATTGTTGTTTTAATGCAACACATCGCTCTGATAATCAAAAACGAAACAAATCCCAAGTCAGCACATCCGGCATTGACTTCAAAAGACGGGCAATTAGACTGCCCTCACCCTGCTAACAAACGGAACGATCATGCAATCAGTACAACTTGCCCCCATTTCTGAAACTGACTATCTCGTCGGCGAAGAACTACCCGGGCCACGCTATGAGTTTATTGACGGCCAGATTTTCGCCATGGCTGGCGCGACAAAGGCGCACGGCACGATTGCAGGGAATATTTTCTTTGCCCTTCGCGCCCATCTGCGTGGCACCCCCTGCCGCGCCTGGGTGGCGGACATGAAGGTGCGCGTGGCGAGCGCCCGCTCTTATTATTATCCGGACGTGGTGACAACCTGTGCCGAGGCAGACTTGCGCGCCGATTCGCCGCAGAATTTTGTCACGGCGCCGAAAGTGATTGTCGAGGTGCTTTCACAGAGCACGGCAAAAATTGACCGGCGGGAAAAATGGCTGGCTTACCGCCAACTGGACAGCCTGCAGGAATACGTTCTGGTTGACCAGGAGCGCCAGTGTGTTGAAGTTTTTCATCGTGAGGCGTCGGGCTGGGTGCAGGATATTGCGACGGCGGGGGAATCGGTCACCTTGAGTAGCCTGGGTATTTCTCTGGCGTTGACAACCATTTATGAGGATGCCGACGTGCCGGAATTTTGTGAGCAAGAGGAAGAGGTGAGGTAGTGGCTTGGCCAATCTACTGCCTGGTTGCATGGGCTGCCAGGCAGGCTGCTTGCTATTGAATGATGAAGTTAGTAAACAAGGCCTCATGCACACCGGTTTTTTCGGTTTCGTGGATGACGTGATTGGTGAGTTCGATAATTTCCTGAATCAGCGCTTCCTTGCCGCTCAGGGTACGCAGTTCTTCTGCGGTCTTTCCTGAGATCAACAAGATGATTTCATTCTGGATGTGCGGCCGGTGGACGGCGACTTCATGGGCAGCTTCAGGTGTTGCTGTCTCGAGAATGACGCCAAATTGAAGATAGTGCTCGGTGCCCAGATTGACCGTAAAGGCAAGAGGCTCAGGGCCGCCGCCACCGCCATGGTCACCAGCCTGTGCCGAGTGTAATGGCATGGCTGTTAAAAGGCAGAAAACCGATATCCGGAAAATTTGCGCCATGTTTAGCGGGACACGCATTTTGATTCCTCACGTAAAAATTGCGTCAGCTTGAAGGGTGTGCGATGGCTTTACAAGCTCATTGGTGCAATTCGTCGAGCCAGGAAAGCTTTGTGACGATGAAACACAGCGTTAGGGAGGCGCTGATTTATTCCATTTCGTCGTTCCCGCGAAGGCGGGAACCTAGAAAAATCAAGAGCCTGGATCCCCGCCTTCGCGGGGATGACGATTTAATCAGTGCCTCCTTAGAGCGGCAGGTTGCTGCGGTCAACCACTTTTCTCAGGACAAAACTGGTGTGCACGCCGGTGACCCCTTGAATGCGGGTGATCTTGTTGAGCAGCAGGTCCTGATAAGCATCCATGTCCTTGACGACAACTTTTAGCTGGTAATCCGACTGCTGGCCGGTGATGAGCAGGCATTCCAGCACCTCGGGGATTTTGCCGATCGTGGCTTCAAGATTGGCAAAACGCTCCGGCGTGTGCTGATCCATTGAAATGCCAATCAGCGCCATCAACGACAAGCCGAGCTTTTTGGCGTCGAGCAAGGCGCGGTAGCCGATGATCAGGCCTGATTCTTCGAGCGCCCGAACGCGGCGCAGACAAGGTGAGGCCGAGAGGCCAATGCGGTCGGCCAGATCCTGGTTGCTCATCCGCCCATCGTGCTGGATAAGCTCGAGAATTTGCCGGTCGTAACGATCAAGTTGCATGATATTTCTCATCATTTGAATAGCGAGAAATATTATCTCGAATTAAATTAATTTTACGCAATTAAATTGCTAAACGAGAGCGATATGCAACACATAACGCAAGCAGCTGCCGGCTGCTTTTCCCTAAAATTGCACTCATCCTTTCAATGCATCCCGCCCCTCAGGAGCCACCATCATGTTGCAGACACCCAGCACCAAGTACCACCCTTTTCCCCCGGTAAAACTCGTCGACCGCAACTGGCCGAACCGCATCATCGAAAAGCCGCCGATCTGGATGAGCACTGACCTTCGTGACGGCAACCAGTCGCTTTTCGAGCCGATGAATGCCGAAAAGAAGATGCGCCTGTTCAAGATGCTCTGCGCCATCGGCTTCAAGGAAATCGAGGTTGCCTTTCCATCCGCCTCGGAAACCGAATTCGGCTTCGTGCGCAATCTCATTGAAGGCGGCCACATTCCCGAAGATGTCAGCATCGAAGTCCTCACTCAGGCCCGCGAACACCTCATCTGCCGTACCTTTGAATCGCTCAAGGGGGCCAAAAAGGCCATCGTGCACGTCTATAACGCCACCTGCAAAACTTTCCGCGATAACGTCTTCGGTATGAGCAAGGCTGAGGTCGTCGCCATGGCCGTCGATGCCGTCACGCTCATCCGGACCGAGGCCGAAGCCATGCCGGACACCGAAATCACCCTCGAATACAGCCCGGAACTCTTCACCGCCACCGAACTCGATTTCGCCCTCGAAGTCTGCGATGCGGTCACCGCCGCCTGGGGCGCCACGCCGCAGCGCAAGGTCATCCTCAATCTCCCGACCACGGTCGAAATCGCTACGCCCAACATCTACGCCGACCAGATCGAGTGGATGCATCGCAATCTTGCCCGCCGCGACAGCGTCATCATCAGCCTCCACCCGCACAACGACCGCGGCACGGCAGGCGCCGATCGCGTCGAAGGCTGCCTCTTCGGCAATGGCGAGCGCACCGGTAACGTCGATCTCGTCACCGTCGCGCTCAATATGTACACGCAGGGCGTCAATCCTGATCTCGATTTCTCGGATATCAACGCCGTCGCCCGTACTTTCGAACACTGCACCCAGCTCCCGATCCACCCGCGCCACCCGTACGTCGGTGATCTCGTTTTCACGGCCTTCTCCGGCTCCCATCAGGACGCCATCAAGAAGGGGTTTACCGCGCAAGAGGCGCTCAGTGAGGAAAACTCGTCATGGTCAGTCCCCTACCTCCCGATTGACCCGGCCGATCTCGGCCGCAGCTACGACTCGGTAATCCGCGTCAATAGCCAGTCGGGCAAGGGCGGCATCGCCTATCTCATGGAAACCGAGCACAGCATCGTCATGCCGCGCCGTCTCCAGGTCGAGTTTTCCGGCGTCGTTCAGCAACACACCGACGCCCACGGCGGCGAAGTCACGGCGAACGATATCTGGCGCCTCTTTTCGGCCACTTATCTTGAGTCGACCGCGCCGGTGCGTTACCGCGAACATCACCTTTATGAACACGGCGAGGGTGTGCAAATTCGCCAAGGCATCCGTCTCACGGTCGATGTAGGCGGCGCGCCGCACATTCTTACCGGCGAAGGCAACGGCCCGATCAATGCCGCGGTGCATGCCTTGCAGAGCGCCGGCATCGCTATTCAGGTGCGCAGCTACGAGGAGCGTTCGATGGTGCCGATTGGCGAGGATGGCAACGCCCAGGCCTGCGCCTTTATGGAAGTTGCCGGCAAAGACAGCGGCGAGCGCTACGGCGTCGGCATCGACGGCAATATCGTCACCGCCTCACTCAAGGCCTTGATTAGCGGCATCAATCGAGTTGGCATTCGACAAGATGTCAAAGAAGACCAGCAGGCGGCCTGATCGGACGAACGCCCCAGGACCGGCTAGCGCCACCGGGGCTAATTCTCCTTGATTTGCCTTGCCGCTTCGGGTATGGCCGCGTAAGATGGCAAGGTTGCGCCGTAAGGCTGCACATCAACGTTTTGCCCGCGTAAATGCTTTTCTTCCTGGTTGCGCTGTCGCTTCGCGAACTGCCAGCACGCTGAACTCAACATTTTCCGTCGCATAGCACTGTTTTATTGGCCGTTCGAGTCAGCCCGGGCTTTATCCAGGCAGCTGGCGGCATTATTTTAGGGAACACATGGTTCGCATCCAGTTCGCGATTGACCTTC
>CAZLPR010000091.1:0-7543 GCA_964561415.1 uncultured Dechloromonas sp.
CCCGGCGGCCTCGTGCTCGCCCTTGCCGCAGGTTTATTTGCCGCTTTTGCAACCAGTCAGATTCGCCCGGTATTTTTCGATGGCAAAACGCTACGGGATGAAACCGACCTGCCGTTACTCGGTACTGTTTCTCTGATCCCCAATGAAGCCCGGCGCCTCAAGGAGCGGGCAAGCCTGCATCGTTTCCTGATTGCCACAGCCGGACTAATCGTTGCCTACGGCGGCGGTATCGCTGCCCTGACACTTCTTTCCCAACGCGTCGCCGGAGGTTGATCGATGAGTTTGATTGAACAAGCGGCCAAGCGTCTGGAGCAACTTCGCCAAGCCGGGGTTGAACTCCCTGACGAAGCCCCCGTTGGTGTGCCGACGGCTGCATCAACATCGGCCAAGCTGGCGCACGACCCTTACGCGACAAAAATCAGCCAGCCCCAACCTGAGCCAGTCGCTATCGCCCCCAAGCCGGTACTTGATGATGCTCCCACCGCATCGCGCAATCGCGTTGAACTTAATCTTGATGCCATTTCAGCCTCCGGACTGCTCGTTCCCACCGCGATACGCACCCAGTTGGCCGACGAATTCCGCGTCATCAAGCGCCCACTGATCGCCAATGCGACAGGCAAGAGCGGTACCGCCCTGCACAACGGCAACCTGATTATGATCACCAGCGCGTTGCCCGGTGAAGGCAAAAGTTTTACTGCAATTAATCTGGCCATCAGTATCGCCATGGAGCTTGATAACACCGTGATGCTGGTCGATGCCGATGTTTCCCGCCCGTCCGTGCTCAACATGCTCGGTCTGCCGCCAGCCCCCGGCCTGCTCGATGTTGTGATGGAGAACTCGGTCGATATTTCCGAGGTTCTGCTGCGCACCAATATCGAAAAATTATCCATTCTGCCCAGCGGCACAGCACACGCCCGCGCCACCGAACTGCTCGCCAGTGAAGCGATGACCCGGCTGCTCGATGACATGTCGGGACGTTACAGTGACCGCATCATCATTTTTGATTCGCCGCCACTGCTGCTGACCACGGAATCTCGTGCGCTTGCCACACATATGGGACAAATCGTCATTGTCGTCAATGCTGAAAATACCGCCCAGGCTGCGGTCAAACAAGCCGTTGCAGCCATAGAGGCCTGCCCGGTCAAAATGATGCTATTAAATCAAGCCAGACAATCTTCAACCGATGGCTACGGCTATGGCTATGGCTACGGATACGGACATGCAAACTAAGTTACCGACAATTCACCCAGTCACCACCCTGCTGCTGTGCTGCTTCAGCGTCGCAGCATTCGCCCAGAACACACCCGACAGCGGATCAGGTACGCCGGAAATTTCCGGCCAGGCGAGCTCGCTTCAGGATGCAGCCAGCGGCATGGCATCAACCCAAGGCCGCGCCTGGGTGATCAAGCCACGCATTTCGTTGACCGAAACCTTGACCGACAATGCCAATCTCAATCGAACGAGCAACGGCAAACAAAGTGATGCAATTACTCAGGTGGCGCCCGGCATTCGCATTGAAGCCCGGACAAAACGTCTTAAAGGCTATTTTGATTACGCCCTGAACAGCCAGTTTTACGCCAATCAGCCTGACTACAACCGTAACCAGAACTCACTCAATGCCTTTGCCACACTTGAAGCAATCGACAACTGGCTGTTTCTCGACTTCAGCGGCGTCATTGCGCAGCAGAGCATTTCGGCCTTTGGCAATCAGTCGACGAGCAATACCGCGATTAACGATAACAGCACGGAAACCTCAACCTACCGTTTCTCGCCCTACATCCGCGGTCAACTGGTCGGAACCGTCGATTATTTACTTCGTTACACCCAGTCAACGACACAATCGAGCAACAACGCCGCTTCGAATGTCGATGTCACTCAGTGGACAGGCCAGGTAAATGGCAGCACGCCATTTAAAAACCTGCGCTGGAGCGTCGATGCCAACCAGCAAACGACCGATTACAGCCTGGGACGAAAAACCGATGCCGAGCTGACCCGCGGCGTCTTTAACTATGCGCTCACCCCGCAATTTCGTCTAAATGTCAGTGCTGGCCGAGAAACGAACAACTACTCCTCACTCGATCAACAATCCCACACCACGCACGGCTATGGCTTTGACTGGAACCCAACCTCGCGCACCCAGTTTTCGGTCTTCAAGGAAAAACGCTTTTTTGGTAACGGGCATAACATCAACCTTACCCACCGCTTCCCGATGAGCAGCATTAGCTTCACCGACACCAAAAATATCTCGGTGCTGCCCAACCAGTTCGCCAATGCCAGCTTGAGCAGCCTCTATCCACAATTCGCTCAGGTGTGCACGCAAATACTAGGCAGCAGCCAGGATCAATCGCTCATTGACAGTTGCATTTTGTACATCCTCGGCGCCCAAGGCAACACACAGACCGCCAGCTCCGCCTTGAATTCCCGCGCCACCATTCAACGGCAACAGCAACTTTCGCTCGCCCTGTTCGGCGCCCGAAATACGCTGACCCTGATGGTCAACCGCAGTGAAAATCAATCGACCCTGGCCGGCGCCGCCAATGACGACTTATCGACCTACTCGACGGTCAATCAGCAAGGCTTGAGTCTGAGTTTGTCACATCGCCTCAGCGAACGGTCCAGTCTCAACCTGCTCGGTTCCCGTCAGGAAAGCAAAGGCAGCGGCACCACCTCAATCAAGACGACGACCACGCTTTATCAGGTCAATGTTTCGACCAAGCTCGGCAGCAAAACTACCGGCTCGCTGAGTGTCCGCCGTTCCGAATTCGACAGCAGCGCCAACCCCTACACCGAAAACGCGCTCGTCGGAACCATTTCATTCATCTACTGAGCGTATGTACGAAGCATTTTATGGCTTGACCAGCAAGCCCTTCCAGCTGAACCCGGACCCTTCCTTTTATTTCGGAAGCAAGCAGCATCGTCGCGCTGCCGCCTATCTTGAATATGGCATGCACCAGAACGAGGGTTTTATCGTTATCACCGGCGAAGTCGGTGCCGGCAAAACCACCATCGTCCGCGGCATGCTCGATGGGCTGGATCAGGACAAAGTTGTCGCCGCCCATCTTGTCAGCACGCAACTCGATGCCGATGACACCCTGCGTCTGGTCGGCGCCGCCTTTGGGCTGCGCACCAAGGACGTTTCCAAAGCCGACATTTTGATGTCGCTCGAAGCCTTCCTGATCAGCATGACCGGCAAAGGCAAGCGCTGCCTGCTCATTGTCGATGAAGCACAGAACCTCACCGCACGCGCCGTTGAAGAGCTCCGCATGCTTTCCAACTTTCAGTTTGGCAATCACGCGCTGCTGCAAAGTTTCCTGGTGGGTCAACCCGAATTTCGGCAGATCCTGCAAAGCCCGCACATGATGCAATTCCGCCAGCGCGTCATCGCGGCCTGCCATATTGGGCCGCTCGACGTGACCGAAACTCAAGCCTACATCGAACACCGCCTCAAATGCGCCGGTTCAAGCGGCCTGCCGAATATTCTTCCCGCTGCCTACGAAGCTATTTTCAAAGCCAGCAACGGCATTCCACGGCGCATTAACTCGGTTTGCGACCGCCTGCTGCTCTTCGGTTATCTAAGCAGCAAAAAAGAATTCGACATGCCCGATGTGGAAGAGGTGGCCCGCGAAATCCATGAAGAAACCATGGGCGGCACCACGCAGATCGGTGCTGTTTTCACTTCGGATGATGAGCCGGTCTACTCGCCCTATACCCAGGACAACACGCCAAGGCGCGGCGATTCTGCGGACAACCCGGTCGCCTTGCTGGCCAACCTGAACGTGCAACAATTTGGCGAGCGACTGAGCCGCCTCGAACGCAGCCTGCTCCAGCTTGAAAAAATCAACAGCACGACGCTCGTCTTGCTGCAGCAACTCGTTGCCAACGGCCACCAGCTTGCCAAGCCCTCTCTTGAAAGCGAAAAAATCGATGTCTGAACTTTGGCCTAGCGACCTCGGCCCAGTCATTTGCGTCGTCGGCGCGCGCCCCAATTTTATGAAAATGGCCCCCATCCTGCGTGCTTTCGCGGCGCATCGACCGGCCATTCCGACGCTGCTGCTGCATACCGGCCAGCATTACGACCGCGACATGAATGACAAGCTGTTCGAGGATTTGCGCCTGCCGCACCCCGACATCAACCTTGAAGTCGGCTCCGGCTCGCACGCCGTGCAAACCGCCGAAGTCATGCGCCGTTTCGAGCCCGTGCTGGACGAGAAAAAACCGTCCTGTGTTTTGGTCGTCGGTGACGTTAACTCAACATTGGCCTGCACCCTGGTCGCCGTCAAAAAGAACATTCCGGTGGTCCACGTCGAAGCCGGGCTGCGCAGCTACGACCGCGGCATGCCGGAAGAAATCAATCGCGTCCTTACCGACCAGATCGCCGACCTGCTCTACACCACCGAACGCAGCGCCGCCGACAACCTGGCCCGTGAAGGCATTGCCGCCGAACGCGGGCGCTTTGTCGGCAATGTCATGATCGACTCGCTGCTCAACAACCGCGAATTCGCCCGCGCCCCGGCGGACAGCATTGCTGCGGTCAACGCCGATCCGGCACTGATTTCCAGCGCACAAGGCTACGGCGTTGTCACCATGCACCGCCCATCGAACGTTGATCACGCCGATGTGCTCGCCTCCCTGCTTGGCGTGCTGCGCGAAATTTCCGCATCGATTCCCCTCGTTTTTGCCCTGCACCCGCGCACCAAAAACAATATCGAACGATTCGGCCTGCAACATCTGATCGACACCCCGCGCATGATCATGTTGCCGCCCCAGGGCTATCTCGAAATGCTCGGCCTGATGGCCGGCGCTCGCATCGTCCTCACCGACTCCGGCGGGCTGCAGGAAGAAACCACCGCCCTCGGCGTGCCCTGCCTCACGATGCGCGAAAACACCGAGCGCCCGATTACCGTCGACCAAGGCACCAACACCATGGTTGGCCGCGACATCGCCGCCATTCGCCACCACGCCGCCGAAACCCTGGCCGGCCGGGGCAAGAGCGGGCGCGTGCCAGAACTCTGGGATGGCCGCACGGCAGAACGCATCGCCGAAGATCTTGCCACCTGGCTGCTGGCTCGCCGCAATGCTGCGGTCAACTGAAATTTGCGCCCCAAATTCACCGCCGACATGCCCAATTCGCCCACCGCCAACGCGCTCACCATCGATGTCGAAGACTACTTTCAAGTCTCCGCCTTCGCGCCGCATATTCCACGCAGCGAATGGCCGATTCGGGAATGCCGGGTCGAACGCAACGTGGACTGCATTCTCGGCATGCTCGACGAACACGACACCAAGGCCACTTTCTTCACGCTGGGCTGGATCGCCGAACGTTATCCAAAGCTGATCAAGCGCATCGTCGCCAACGGTCACGAATTGGCGAGCCACGGCTACGGCCATGAACGCGCCAGCGACCAGACGCCGGAAGCCTTTTTTTCCGACATTCAAGTCGCCAAGCTCATCCTCGAAGACCTCGCCGGCCATGAAGTCAAAGGCTACCGGGCGCCGAGTTTCTCCATTGGCGAACAAAATCTCTGGGCTTTCGAATGCCTGGAACGCGCCGGCTATCACTACAGCTCCAGCGTTTACCCGATCAAGCACGACCACTACGGCATGCCGAACGCCCCGCGCCATGCCCACAAAATTGGCCAACTGCTCGAAATCCCGGCCACCACGCTGCGCTTTCTCAATCGCAACTGGCCGGCCCGCGGCGGCGGTTACTTCCGCCTGATGCCCTATGAAATCTCGCGCTGGATGATCGGCCGCATCAACGACGTCGACAAGCTCTCTGCCGTTTTCTATTTTCACCCGTGGGAAATCGACACCGGACAACCGCGCATTGCCGGCATTAGCCGCAAAACCCGCTTTCGTCACTACGTCAACATCGACCGCATGGAACAACGCCTGCATCGCCTGCTGGGTGACTTCTCCTGGGGCCGGATGGACGACACCTTCCTCGGTCAGAACTGATCAAGCATGATCGTCAAACAGCTCGCCCCGGACGACCAGGGCAACGCCAAACGCTGGGATGAATTTGTCTTCGCCTGCCCGGAAGCCACCTTCTTTCACCGCGCCGCCTGGCAAGGCATCATCAAAGACATTTTCCGCCACCCAACTTATTTTTTCTACGCGGAAGAAAACGGCGAAATCCAGGGTGTACTGCCGCTGGCACATGTGAATAGCCGGCTTTTCGGCAATGCGCTGATCGCCCTGCCCTTTGCCGTTTACGGCGGCGTCGCTGCAACTCATCCCGCCGCGCAAAAAGCGCTCGAAGATCAGGCGCAAGCACTGGCCCAAAAACTCGGCGTCGACCACCTCGAATTCCGCAATGTCAGTGCCAGGCACACCGACTGGCCAACGCAGGATATCTACCTCACCTTCCGCAAGGAAATCCTGCCCGACGTTGACGCCAACATGCTCGCCATCCCGCGCAAACAGCGCGCCATGGTGCGCAAAGGCATCAAAAATGGCCTGATTAGTACGGTCGACCGCAACAGTGACCGTTTTTTCAAGCTCTTCGCCGACAACGTGCACCGCCACGGCACGCCGGCCATGCCCAAGCGCTATTTCGATACCCTGCTGCAGGTTTTTGGCGACGATTGCCAAGTCCTCACCGTCACCGGCCCCGATGGCCGACTGCTCAGCAGCGTGCTCTCTTTCTTCTTTCGTGACGAAGTGCTGCCCTATTACGCCGGCGACGACGAAAGCGCCCGCCACCTCGCCGCCAACGATTTCAAATACTGGGAACTGATGCGCCGCGCCTGCGAACGCGGCTGCCGCCTGTTCGACTATGGCCGCAGCAAGGAAGGCACCGGCCCCTACGCCTTCAAGAAAAACTGGGGCTTTGAGCCACAGCCGCTGCATTACGAATACTGTCTCTACAAACGCGACAGCATTCCCCAAAACAACCCCAACAATCCCAAATACAAACTTTTCATCGCCGCCTGGCGCCGCATGCCGATCGGGCTGGCCAACTGGCTCGGGCCGCATATCGTTCGCAACCTGGGTTAAGCGCAGCCATGGCCAATATTCTCTACCTCGTTCATCGCCTGCCCTACCCGCCCAACAAGGGCGACAAAGTACGCTCCTACCACCTGCTCAAGCACCTGCTCAAGCAGCACCGCGTTTTCCTCGGCACTTTTGTCGATGACCCGGAAGATGAACAATACATCGCCACCCTGCGCGGCCTGTGCCACGAAACCCACGTCGCCAAACTCATCCCCCGTTTTGCCAAAATCCGCAGCCTCAACGGTCTGCTCGCCGACGAACCTTTAACTCTGCGCTATTACCGCGATGCCGGGCTGCAAAACTGGGTAGACCGTACCTGCCAGCAACACCGCATCGACGCCGCCGTGATCTTCTCCTCGGCCATGGCGCAATACGTCGAAGGCAAACCACGCCTGCCCACCGTCATTGATTTTGTCGATGTCGACTCGGCCAAATGGACGCAATACGCCCCAAAACACCGCTGGCCGATGTCCTGGCTCTACCAGCGCGAAGGCGAATACCTGCTCGACTACGAGCGCAAAATTGCGGCCCAGGCCGACCGCTCATT
>CAZLPR010000092.1:0-6790 GCA_964561415.1 uncultured Dechloromonas sp.
CAATGCCGAAAGGGCGCCGGAGCCGGAAGTCGCCGCCGAGAAAAGCGGGCGCCTGCAACAACGCGCCGATGCCAAGGCCAATCGTCAGGCTTTATTGGCGCAACGGCGGCCGTTGCTCAAGGAAGCCGAACAGCTGGAAAAGCAGCTGGCGAAGTGGAACGCAGAAAAAACAGCGCTCGAAGCGCAATTTGCCGCCCCTGACTTCTATGCTGCGGTCGACCGGGAAAACAGCGAAAAAATGCATAAAGAGGCGGGCCGGCTCGGCGAGCAGATCGACGATGCCGAAATGCGCTGGCTGGAAGTGCATGAAGCGTTGGAGGCGCTGCCTTCAATCGATTAAAAAATTTCGCCACGCCTAGTTGCGCGGCGAGACAGGGCGGCTAGGCACGCCATCCGCCCCCTCCAAAACCAACACCAGGGACTGCAGCGCATGCTGTCCGCATCCGGCACAAGCAATCAGCAAGCGGATGCGGTCAACCGAGATTTTCGGGTTAAATCGCGTTAGCCTCACGCTCGCAATCTTCAGCAAAGTCGGGGAAATCCAGCGCACACATGCGGGCCGTGCTCTGAGCCTGTTTTACGTCACCGCTTGTCCGCTGATAACGAACCACATCGGGCAGCATTTGCGGCGCTCGGCCAAACTGCTCATAGCCGGCATTCATCACCCCGTAGGCTTCCCGATGCCGGCCATTTTTGGCCAGCAAAGAGGCGTATTTCTGGTAAACCCTACCGGAAGCCTCGTGTTTGTTATTCAAGGCCTGTTTGAGCACCACCTGGCCCTCCTTGAATTTACCAACGCCATCGAGTGCCCATGCCTGAATAAAGGCCGGATAAGCATGGTCTTTCGCCGGACCCAAGGTCAACTTTGATAGCTGGTAAGCCTCCTTATATTTTCCCTGCTCCAGCAATTTGCTGGCATAGCATGCACCTTCATAGGCTCTGACCAGCTTCAGAAATTGGGGGCTTCTGGAAACCTTAGCCCAGTTTTTTCGCTGATACGCCGGGCTGGTCGCCTTTTCATCATAGTGCTGCGCCAGATAGTTCTTCACATCATCAATCCGTGTGCCAGCCTCCGGATGCGCCACCCCAAAAGCCATCTGCATCAGCCCAACCCCGGACTGGAGTTTCAACTCCTTATCGCCCTGGGAAAAACTGGCCAGTTGGTTAGCAATTTTTTCCCAATCCACCGGCTTCTGATTGTTTTCATCATATTCCTTGAGCACCGACAGCATGTTGCTCATGCCATCCGGGTTGTAACCGGCAGCGACCAAAAGATCGACGCCAAGGAGATCAGCCGAACGCTCCTGACCACGCTGCCAGGAAGGTGCGAAAACTTTAGTGGTCAACGTAACAGCCAGTTGCAAATTACTAAGCTGCGATGTCTCCTTTTTTTTCAAGCCCTTTTTTTGTCCATTATTCGCCACATTTCGGCCGCTCAATATGAGTTCGAGCCCCATCCGATGCAGCGAGCGGGTTTTCTGAAAATATTGGCCGAAAATACTCGAATCGCTGTGCCCGAGAATTTCATGGGAAAGCTCATGCGCAATAACGGCAGCGACGTCGTCTTCGCTATTCAGATACTGCAACAAACTCCAATTGATAAAAATATTGCCATCCGGCGTCGTTGTCGCACCCAGCTCCGGATTTGCCGTCAAATAAACTTTGCCGGGAAGATTCGCCAGCCCCACTTGGCCCAACAAACGTAGCCGGACGCCATTCAGATAATCATTCATTTCTGGCAAGGCAATAATGCCAAAAGTCTCGGCACGCTTGTTCATCACGTCACGTTCAAGACCGATGGCCAGTTTGCTTGGCTCATACGTCGGTTTCAGTTTTGATATCAGCGTCCGCGTCTCACCGTCTCGTTCGACAATCTGCTGCGCAGCCGTCTCAATCTGCTGCGCAGTCGTCTGTACGGTTTCGCAGCCGCTCAATAAAGCCCCCGCAGCAAGCAGTGCCAAGGCTGTTCCAGCCCCGCCCAATGGAATCCATATTTTCATTTGCACGGCTCCCCGACGCCACGCGTCGCTGCCGAACGCGGCATATTGTCGACCGGCATCGCACCACAAGTTTCAGCCACCCGAATTTGCTGGTTCGCCCGAATCGAACGAATCAATACCCATGCCGATGCACCGTTGTGCTCGACCTCGACAAAACTGTCCTGAACTTTTTTCACCTGCTTGGGAGCACTTTCAAAGCTGGTATTTGCCGGCCATGAATCAAGCACCCGTGACGCCGCATCGGGGGCTTCAAAGAGTTTCGCTGGCCGCGCCAGCGTCCCCACGATCGTGATATTTTCGCTGGCAATCGCTGGCACACCCAGTAGCGCAACCAGAAATGGCAGCAGTTTCAGGAACACTTCCTGTTTCATGACGATTTCTCCACTAAAAATTCGCCCCGCGCAATCGCACTTCGATAAATCCAGGGCAATGAATACGTTATAAAAACCAAAAAAAATACCACGAGACAAACAACCAAACCTGACCACAAACCAGCCTGCAAAACCGGCACACCTCTTGACTCAAACAAGAACAACAATCCAGCGCAAGCAACCAAACCCAGCAGCAGCACCGTACCCCGCATTTTTCCCGAGACCACGCCATACATTTTGCGAATTCGCCGCCGTTTTATCTGCCCCGCCAGAAGTGCCATACGCTGATCAATCAGGTGGGTAAAACCCAGGAACGCGGTAAATGCCCAAAAATTTCTCGGGCCAAGATTCCACGTATAGAAAATCACCCCTGACAGCACGGCCATCAGCGCGATCCAGCTGTGATCAACCAACTGCTCACCAAACCACTCACTGGCACTGTTCAGGAATTTCGGCAATTTCCATCGAGTACCGCCGGCAGTTGCCTGCGCCGCAAAAATAAGCAGCACACCGATTAAAACCGCTTGTCCGACGGCGGCACGAGGACTATCAGCCAACCAAAGCCCACCCCCGGCAAAAATTGCCAAGGCCAGATAGGGCGAAACCAGCAGCGTGAAATAGGCTGCAATCTGCCATCGCGGCACACAACGGTAGGACTGATTCAATCGCCGCGAACAAATCCGACGAAAATGAACAATCATCAAATACCAAGCAACCCCCAGGCCGATAATCAAAGCATCACCCAGCAACAAACCTAGTGCCGTCCAACTAAAAATGTGTTCTGAAACCCGTTTGTAGCGCTCCCCAAACACCAATAGATTATCGAGTGCCATTGCGTGCAAATAGACGCCGGGAATCATTCCATGCACGGGTGATTTCAGCCAATCATCAGTGCCGAGAAATGCGCCGCCATACAAAACAAACTTGCCTTTGAGCAGCGCTTCAACGTCCTCGCTGCTTTCGTTCCACAACGAATAAACCGACAAAGTATTGCTATAGGGGCAATCGCGTTCCAGCGCTTGTGGGCCATCCTTGGCCAGGCGCGATGCCGAATCTAGCAAACTGATCGGCCGGCAAGGTGTATCCGAACGATGCGGACGCGGCGGAAGCGCGCCCCAGATCAGGTCCATTTTCTGGGAAAATTTTGCGTTTTCGACGTCAGTGCTATCGCCATACATACGCAACGCCGCCGAAGCGGTATCGGCCGTTTTTCCCGCCCCCTGCAATAGGGAATAAGTCTGCGCCAGCCCATTACCCTCCGGCGTATAGGAAACCGGCACCACCGTAAAACATTTTGGCCTCGGGCGCCCATCCTTGCCGACAAACAGGTCTTCTCTTAGCCCCTGATTTGCCTGCCAATAATAAAAAGTGGCGAGATAAACCTTTGTGCCTTGTTTATCAAGCTCACAAATTGCTGCCAACAAGGCATCGACATCGTCACCAACACGCGCATCGGCAAACGAAAAGTCGATCAGCACGGCACGCGGCGACCAATTGGCCAGCGCATTGAGCGTCTCGACGTGGGTGGCGTAAGGGAGCGGAAAGGGAAGACGCCCATCGCGTCCGCTCACCTTGTCTCTGGGGGCCAGCGAGGTCAAATCCTGCTCGCGGAATAGCAGGACAGTGACTTCATCACGCCCGTTTTCCGGATAGTAAAGGTTGGCCAGCAAGGAAACCGTCGCCTGCGACCACGGTGTCAGTGTTTCACCAATGCCGCGTAACGAAAAAAACATCACCCCGGCGATCAGGCAAAGCAGCCCCCAACGCACCGCCATAGCGACCCATTTGTCTGAAAGACGGCGAAAGCGCAGCAAGGAGAAGGCCATCCAGACGGATATCCATTTCGATTTTTTGCCGGATTATAAAAACTATTTGCATGGCGCTTTTGACGCTCGTCAAAAGATGCTTCAAAACCATCTGTTAGCGCAAACAAACCTATCCCTGAAGCCGCCACCCCATGCGTCTAAGGTAAAATCGCCGCTTTCCGAACCGCCCGCTGGAGCAAAACCGTGCAAATCGTCTGCCTTGACCTCGAAGGGGTCCTTGTCCCTGAAATCTGGATCGAATTTGCCGAGCGCACCGGCATTCCCGAATTGAAGCGCACGACGCGCGACGAGCCGAATTACGACACGCTGATGACTTACCGCCTGAACATCCTGCGCCAGCACAAGCTTGGCTTGCCGGACATTCAGAAGGTAATCGCCGAAATGGGCCCAATGCCGGGCGCCCGCGCTTTCCTCGACAAATTGCGCGAGGATTATCAGGTCGTCATCCTCTCCGACACTTTTTACGAATTCGCCCACCCGCTGATGCGCCAACTCGGCTGGCCGACGCTGTTCTGCCATTCACTGGAAGCCGATAGCGATGGCATGCTGGTCGCCTACCATCTGCGCATGCCGGACCAGAAGCGCGAAGCGGTCCAGCGCTTCAAGGAACTCAAACTCAAGGTCGTCGCCGCCGGCGATAGCTACAATGACACCGCCATGCTCGGCGAAGCGCACGGCGGCATCCTGTTCCACCCGCCAGAAAATGTGATTCGTGAATTCCCGCAATATCCGGTTGTCCTTAATTACAACGATCTGCGCAGCGAAATCGACAAAGCTTTTTTGGTTGCTAGCCGCTAGTTATTAGCTGTCAGCAAAACCCGTTCCAACAACTGGCGACTCACGGCTAACCTAAAAAATGTCCAGCAACCGTTTCTACACGCTTTCCGCCTCCTGCCCGGATCAGGTCGGGATCATTGCCAAGGTTTCCGCCTTCATTGCGAGTAATGGCGGCTGGATCCTTGAGTCGAATTTCCATTCCGACTCGCTGACCGGCCGCTACTTCATGCGCCTTGAAATCAAGGCCAATTCCTTACCGTTTTTGCTCGCCGAATTCCGCGAACGCTTCCACAAGGAAGTCGGCGATCCCTTGCAAATGGTCTGGCAGATTAACGACAGCGCCATCAAAAAGCGCGTCGTCGTGCTCGTTTCGAAACAGGAGCATTGCCTGTACGACCTGCTGGCGCGTTGGCAGGCCAAAGAGCTGGATATCGAGATTCCCTGCGTCATCTCGAATCACGATACCTTCCGCGGCTTTGTCGAATGGCACGGCATTCCTTTTCACCATGTGCCAGTGAGCAGCGATAACAAGCAGGCCGCTTTCGCCGAAATTCAGCGCATTTTCGACGACGTCCGCGGCGATACCATGGTGCTGGCCCGCTACATGCAAATCCTGGCGCCGGAACTTTGCGCTGCGCTGTCCGGCCGCATCATCAACATCCATCATTCCTTCCTGCCCAGTTTCGCCGGCGCCAAGCCCTACCATCAGGCGCATGTGCGCGGCGTCAAACTGATCGGCGCCACCTGCCATTACGTCACCAGCGAGCTCGACGCCGGGCCGATCATCGAGCAGGACGTCATCCGCATCGACCATTCCGATTCGCCGGAAGACATGGTGCGCTATGGCAAGGACATCGAAAAAACCGTGCTCGCCCGCGGCCTGCGCTATCACCTGGAAGACCGGGTGCTGACCCACGGCAACAAAACCATCGTCTTCCGATAAGGGCACGCCCCATGCTGATCCAGCGCGAAAAATCCCTGCTGTTGGTCGTTGATGTTCAGGAAAAACTGGCCCCAAGCATTTTCGAGGGCGAAATTGCCGTCCGCAACAACGTGCGCCTGCTCAGTGCCGCAGCCCAACTCGGCGTCCCCACCTTTATTTCCGAGCAATATGTCCGAGGTCTCGGCCGCAGCCTGGCCGACATTCGTCACGCCGTTACCGTCGAAACCAGCGCCGGCCCTACGGTCAACGCCAAACTCTTCGAGAAAATCCATTTTTCCTGCACCGCCGAACCCGGCGTGCTGGAGATGCTTCAGCTTGCCAAACGCCCGCAGATTATTCTGACCGGCATGGAAACGCATGTTTGCGTCTTGCAATCCGCGCTCGGCCTGCTCGCCGCCGGCTTTCAGGTTTTTCTCGTTGCCGATGCGGCAGCTTCGCGCACCCTGGAAAACCGCAATGCGGCGATTGAACGGGCACGCGCCGCCGGTGCCACTATCGTCACGACCGAAATGGTCCTCTTTGAATGGCTGCACAAAGCCGGCACCGATGAGTTTCGGGCGCTGCTGCCACTGATCAAATAAGCCGACGCGCCTTGCGCAGTCAAAAGCGCTGGCAATGGCTCATGCGGCCTGGCGTTTTGCCGGTTTATCGCTAACGGCGAATATCTATTACTGACTCCGCCCGATCACACCTTGAGCCGATGCCGCCCTTGATGGCAGCAAAGCGCTAGGCCAAAGCCATATTTATCCGCGGACTGTTTCTCAAAAAAATGGGCACCCGAAGGTGCCCAAATGGAGAGAGATAAAATTTGCCACTGCGTTGCATTTGCAAGGTGGTCCGAGGCGAAGCCCGGGCCACCCTTTTCATTGGCTT
>CAZLPR010000092.1:6804-7523 GCA_964561415.1 uncultured Dechloromonas sp.
CGAGGTGAGGTCAAGACCTTCACGCTCTTCTTCTTCCGGCACGCGCAGACCGATGACGATATCGACCAGCTTGTAGGCAACGAGCGAAACCACACCGGACCAGACAACCACGGTGCCGACACCCCACAACTGGGCGATCACCTGCGTCGTCATGTCGAATGGAGCAACGGCGTTGGCCACGTAGTCATAGACACCGGTGCCGCCCAGCGCCGGATCAACGAAGATCCCGGTCAGGATGGCGCCGAGGATGCCGCCGATACCGTGGATGCCGAAGACATCGAGCGAGTCATCCGCACCAAGCAGCTTCTTCAGGCCATTGACGCCCCACAGGCAGACCAGGCCAGCCAGCAGGCCAATGATGATGCCGCCCATGACGCCGACAAAGCCAGCCGCCGGGGTGATTGCGACCAGACCGGCAACCGCACCGGAAGCCGCACCCAGCATCGAAGGCTTACCCTTCAGGATCCATTCGGCGAACATCCAGGACAACGCAGCAGCAGCCGTCGCCACCCAGGTGTTGACCATGGCCAGAGCCGCGCCGCCGGAAGCTTCGAGGGCGGAGCCGGCGTTGAAGCCGAACCAGCCAAACCAGAGCAGGGAAGCACCGATCATCGTGAAGGTCAGCGAGTGCGGGGCCATCGAAACATTGCCCAGACCGGTCCGCTTGCCGATCATGTAAGCACCGACCAGACCGGCAATCGCGGCATTGATATGGACCA
>CAZLPR010000093.1:0-1028 GCA_964561415.1 uncultured Dechloromonas sp.
GCACGCCTGATCGCCGCCCTGGCTGCCTGCGTTGAGTCACTGGACGATGCTGGCGGCCTGGAACACCCCCTTTTCCCCGAGCGCGCCAGCCACTTCGCCCAACGCCTTGAAGCGAACGCAATGCCCGGTGCCGCGACAGAAACCCGCTCCAGCGTCCTCGACCGCTTGTTCGTCAGCGAGGCCGCCGAATCTCTGGAACGGATGCACGATGCCCTGGCGCTGCTGCCGCCGGATGCCGGCACACTGCAACAAGTCGCCAGTGAACTGGCGCAGGCGGCGGAAAATATTGAATTGTTTGGCATCATGCATTTGGCTCGCCAGCTGGCCGAGAGCACCAACGCCGAATCGACTGATCTCGAAGACGAATCAGCCCGAGCGCGAATCAAGGCAAGCCTGCAACAATTGGCCGAAACCATTGCTGCGGTCAACGCCTAAATTAGGCGAAAAATACCCAATGCCAAACTGCGGCCACCACTCAGATCGGCAATTTCGGCGGTCAATTCGACCGGCAAAACCGAACCGTCACAGCGTTGTATTTCAGTAATCCGCGCCGTCTGGTGCTGCCCCTTGACGATCTGGTGCAACGGCTGACCGACGCTATTGGCCGAAATTTTGGGGTGCAGTTGTTGTTGATGTTTGCCAACCAACTCACGGCGAGCACAACCAAACAGCTTCTCAGCTTGAAGATTGGCGTCGAGAATCAGACCACTCTCGCCATCGGAGAGCAATAGCGCATCGCGCGAAGCATCAAAAACTGCCTTCAAGCGCTCGGTTGCCGTCTGCGCTTCGCGCCGCGCCTCTTCAGCCTCGTACTCAACCAACGCCAGCGTGACCAGATTAGCCACCGCCTGAGCAAAAAGCTGGTGCGCCGTCGTCCACGGCGTCCGTGCCGCAACCTGCTCAAGACTGAGCACCCCCTGCAACTCTCCGCGAATGTGAATTGGCGTATCGAGACGGGCGCTGACATTGCTCTCGGCCAGGCACGCCGCAGCGAGTTCCGCCATCGTTGGATGCTGTGACGGATCATC
>CAZLPR010000093.1:1038-7344 GCA_964561415.1 uncultured Dechloromonas sp.
GGTTGCCGCCACTCACCAACGCCTGAAAATAAGCAGGATATTGACTAGCATGCAGCACCTCACCACTCGTGTGCTGGCCTCTGCCCTGCTCAAAGCGTTCAAGACAGCGTAATTCCAGCCCTTTCGCGGTGAGCGCCCAGATACTCACCCGCGCGACGCCGGACATCTGCGCCGCCGACTCGGTGAGGATACTCAATGTCATGCCGAGCGGCGCCTCCTTGAAATAGGCGCCGCGCGACAGACTGGCGACGCCTTCCTGCAAATCAATCGGCGACATCAGCGTAACGGCGTCCCCGGAACTCGACATGTTTTCCATAATTTTTTCGCTGCCAATAGCCGAAAAGCCGATATAAATGAACGGTGATAATTATAGAAAGTACAAATATATCAAGCCGTGAAATCCGTCACGTTTAGCGAAATAAATACAACTTTAGTAATAACTGCTTCACGCCAAAAATGATCCGATCAATCGGCATCGGCTCAAGCACGATCCAGCGCAGCGATACGCTGTTCCAGCGGCGGATGGCTCGAGAACAGTGCCATCCAGCCCTGACCGCCCCCGGCAATACCGGAAGCCGCCATGCTTTGCGGCAACGATTCGGTATGCAGCCCGCCCAGGCGACGCAAGGCATTCTGCATCGGCACCGGCGAGCGCATCAACTGAGCCGCGCCGGCATCAGCACGGAATTCGCGCTGCCGCGAGAACCAGGCAACCACAACACTGGCCAGAATGCCAAAGACGACTTCGCAAATCATGCTTGTCACCATGTAGCCAATCCCGGGGCCGCTGCTTTGCTCATCACCCTTGCGCAAAGCGCTATCGACGAGATAACCGACGACCCGCGAGAGAAAAACAACAAAAGTATTAACAACGCCTTGAATCAGCGTCAGCGTCACCATGTCGCCATTGGCAATATGCGCGATCTCATGCGCAAGGACAGCTTCCACCTCTTCCCGCGTCATGCTCTGCAACAGACCCGTCGACACAGCAACCAACGAACTGTTTTTGCTCGCCCCCGTGGCGAAGGCATTCGGATCACCCTCGTAGATCGCCACTTCCGGCATCGGCAGATTAGCCCGTTGAGCCAGCCGGCCCACCGTTTCAACCAGCCAGAACTCAGTTGAATTGGCCGGCGATTCGATGACACGAGCCCCGGTGCTCCACTTCGCCATGAATTTCGACATCAGCAAGGAAATGAAGGCGCCACCAAAACCGATCACGGCGGCAAAGGCCAGCAACATGCCGTAATCAAGCCCATTCGCCGTCAAATAACGATTAACCCCTAGCAGGCTGGTAAAAAGACTAAGCACCAACATGACAGCCAGGTTGGTAGCGAGGAACAGCAGAACGCGTTTCATGGCGAACTCCAAAGTAAAGAGGGAAAACGGCGCTATGATACGGCAACGCACAGAACCAAAAACATACCGCCAAGTTGATAATTAATTCGGTTTTTTCTGCAGATAAAATGACCCCGTTAAATTACAAACACCTCCACTATTTCTGGGTAGTCGCCCAGGAGGGCAGCATCACACGCGCCGCCGAACGCCTCGGCGTCGCCGTCCAGACCATCAGCGGTCAGCTTTCCCTGCTCGAGCGCCAACTCGGCAAAGCGCTCTTCAACAGCCAGGGGCGCGGCCTGGTGCTCAGCGAAGCCGGGCGCAGCGCCCTTGGTTACGCCGACCAGATTTTTCAACTGGGCGATGCGCTGGTCGAGGCGGTGCAAACCAGTGACAGCGAGTCGACCCTGCGCCTGCGCGCCGGCATTTCTGACGGCATTCCGAAGCTACTGGCCTACCGCCTGCTCTCCTCCGTCACCAGCATGCCGGTTGAAGTCCGGCTAATCTGCGACGAGGGGGAATTTGAAACCCTGCTCGCCGATCTCGCGCTACATCGCCTGGATGTTGTATTGACTGACCGCGCCGCGCCAGTGGGGGGCAATCTGAAAGTTTTCAGCAAGCGCCTCGGTGATTTTGAAAACGGCCTTTTTGCCACGCCGGAATTGCTCGAGCGTTACCAAGCGGGCTTTCCGCAAAGCCTGAACGGCGCACCCATGCTGCTGCCAACGCGCCATAACGCCATTCGCAACCGCATCGATCGCTGGCTGGAAAGTAGGGAGATTCGCCCGAAAATTGTCGGCGAATTTGAGGATAGCGCCCTGCTCAACACCTTCGGACGCGGCGGACTGGGCATTTTTCCCGCTCCGCTGGTACTCGTCGAGCAAATCGCGGCCCAGCTCAACGCCCAGGCGCTGGGCCCGATGACCGGCGTCAGCGAACAAATCTACGCCATCTCCAATGAACGACGCATCCGCCACCCGGCGATTGAAGTTCTCTGCGCCGCTTCACCGCAGAGAGCCGGAGAGCCGGAGGTATAATTTCCAGCCCCCCAACGTAGCTAAAAGAAAATACCATGCCCCTGTTCCGCCAGATCATCCCGCTCATCCTCAGCCTGTTTTTTGTCACGCAAGCACTCGCCCAACAAGCCCCTGTCCCGCCCACTCTGGCAGCCAAATCCTGGCTGTTGCTGGAAATGGGCTCCGGCCAGGTGTTGACCGCAGAGAATCAGGACGAGCGCCTGGAGCCCGCCTCATTAACCAAGCTGATGACGGCTTATCTGACCTTCTCGGCGCTTAGCCAGAAGACCATTACGCTCGAGCAGTCGCTGCCCGTTTCGGAAAAAGCCTGGCGCACCGGTGGCTCGAAGATGTTTGTCCGGGTCGATACCCAGGTGCCCGTTGACGATCTGATCAAGGGCATGATTGTGCAGTCCGGCAATGACGCCTGCGTCACGCTGGCCGAAGGCATTGCCGGCAGCGAAGAAAACTTCGCGCAGATGATGAACCGCGAGGCCCAGCGCCTCGGCATGAAAAATTCCAGCTTCACCAATTCCACCGGCCTGCCCGACCCCAATCTCTACACCACGGCGCACGACCTTTCGCTGCTCGCCGGGGCGCTGATCCGCGACTTCCCCGAGTACTACAAAAAGTATTACTCGATGAAAGAGTTTCGCTACAGCAACATCACGCAACCTAACCGCAACCGTCTGTTGTTTATCGACCCGACCGTCGATGGCGTCAAAACCGGCCACACCGAAGCGGCCGGTTATTGCCTGATTTCTTCAGCCTTGCGCGACAAACGCCGCCTGCTGTCTATCGTTCTCGGCACAAAATCGGACGCCGCCCGCGCCAGCGAATCGCAGAAGCTGCTCAATTGGGGCTTCATCGCTTACGACGCCGTGACAGTCTCCAGCAAGGATCAGGTCATCGAAACCATGCGCGTCTGGAAAGGCATGCAAAACCAGGTTAAAGCCGGGTTCGCCAACGACTTGATGATCGCGGTACCGAAAGGCTATGCTGAAAAAGTACAACGCAATTTCGTCGCCGAACCGCGTCTGATTGCGCCCATCGAAGTTGGCCAAAAGCTCGGCACGCTGCAAGTCAGCATTGACGGCAAACCCTATGCCACATATCCCGTCATCGCCCTCGAAGCCGTGCCGCTTGCCGGCTTTTTTGGCCGCCTGCTCGATACCATCCGTCTCTGGTTCAATTAAGCCATGACACCCTACGTCGCCGAACCGGTTTATTTCAACGGCCAGTTTCTGCCCCTCGCCGAAACCCACGTTTCGCCGCTCGACCGGGGCTTTCTCTACGGCGACGGGGTTTATGAAATGATTCCGGTCTACTCCCGCCAGGCCTTTCGGGTAGATGAGCACCTGCACCGCCTGGCCGGCACCCTGGCTGGCATCAAACTGGACAACCCGCTTGACCTCGCCGGCTGGAAAACCGTCATCGAAAAACTGGTCGCCGCCGCCCCGCGGGAAGATCAGTCAATTTACCTGCAAGTCACGCGCGGTGCCGACAACAAGCGGGATCACGCCTTTCCGCCGGCCAGCGTGGCGCCGACCAGCTTCGCCTTTGCTTCGCCGCTCCTGCCCCCTTCTGCCGAAATGCGGGCGCAAGGCGTCGCCGTTATTACCGTGCCCGATCTGCGTTGGGCGCGTTGCGACCTCAAGGTCATTTCCCTGCTCGCCAACATCCTGGCCCGCCAGCAAGCTGTCGAAGCGGGTTGCGCCGAAGCGCTGCTAATGCGCGACGGTTACTTGAAAGAAGGCGCCGCCTCAAATATTTTCGTCGTCAAAAACGGGGTTCTGCTCGCCCCGCCGAAGACTCACCTGATGCTGCCCGGCATTACCTACGACGTTGTGCTTGAATTGGCCGAACGCCACGGTCAACCGTTAAAAATAGGCGAAATTCACGAAACGGAACTTCGCCGCGCCGATGAGGTCTGGATGACCTCATCCACTAAAGAAATTTTAGCCATCACCACACTCGACGGACAGCCGGTCGGCAACGGCAGACCCGGCCCGGTGGGCGAAAAAATGTGGCAGTGGTATCAGGACTTTAAAAACACCGTCATGCGCAAAGGTTGAAATGGCTTCATACAAGGACACCCTCCTCGAATTCCCCTGCGAGTTCCCGCTCAAAATAATGGGCAAGGCGGAAGACTCGCTGTCTCAGGTCGTGATTGAAATCGTCACCCGGCACGCCCCGGATTTTGACAGTGCGACCATGGAAATGCGCGCCAGCTCAGGCGGCAACTACCTGAGCTTTACCTGTACCGTCATCGCCACCTCAAAACCGCAGCTCGATGCCCTGTATATGGAATTGACCAGTCATCCCTTGGTAAAAATAGCCCTGTGAACCTGCTGGTCAAACGGCTTGGCCGAGTTGAGTACGAACCGGCCTGGCAAGCCATGCAAGCATTTACCGCCAACCGCCAGGCGGACACGCCGGATGAGTTGTGGCTGGTCGAACACCCGCCGGTGTACACCCTCGGCCAGGCCGGCAAGCCGGAACACATCCTGCACGATGTCGGCATTCCCATCGTCAAAATTGACCGCGGCGGCCAGGTCACTTACCACGGCCCGGGCCAGGTGGTGATTTATCTGCTGCTCGACCTGGCTCGCCTGAAAATCAAGGTGCGTGAATTGGTCACCGCCATTGAACAGGCGGTGATCGACTTTCTTGCTGCCCAAGGGGTTACTGCGGAACGACACGCCGGCGCCCCTGGCGTTTACGTCGGTGATGCCAAAATCGCCGCCCTTGGCCTGAAAATCAAAAATGGCTGCAGTTACCACGGCCTGTCACTCAATGTCGATATGGATCTTTCCCCATTTGCCGCGATCAACCCCTGCGGCTATGCTGGCCTGAAAGTCATCCAGACGACCGATCTTAATGTGCCGCTGACGCCCGACCAGGCCGGCGAGCAACTCTCTCAACACCTGCTGCTGCAACTGGACAAACACCATGGCTGAAAAAGGCGTCAAGCAAAAAGGCGAACTGAAAACCGCGCGCATCCCGATCAAAATCATTCCGGTCGACCAGGCGTTGCGTAAGCCGGAATGGATCCGCGTCAAGGCAGGCAACAGCGCCGGGCGCTTCGGCGAAATCAAGACCATGCTGCGCGAAAAGAAACTGCACACCGTCTGCGAAGAAGCCGCCTGCCCGAACATCGGCGAATGCTTCGGCCGCGGCACGGCGACCTTCATGATCCTCGGCGACATCTGCACCCGGCGCTGCCCGTTCTGCGACGTCGGCCACGGCCAGCCGCTGCCGCCCAACCCCGACGAACCGCGCGAACTCGGCGAATCGGTCGCCGCGCTCAAGCTGAAATATGTGGTCATTACCAGCGTTGACCGCGACGATCTGCGTGACGGCGGCGCCCAGCACTTCGTCGAGGTCATCCGCTCAACGCGCCAACTGTCGCCCAGCACCACCATCGAAACGCTGGTCCCCGATTTCCGCGGCCGCATGGACGTCGCCCTCGATGTGCTCGGCGGCGCCCTGCCCGATGTCCTGAACCACAACATGGAAACCGTGCCCCGTCTCTACAAGCAGGCCCGCCCCGGCGCCGATTACCAGCACTCGCTGGAATTCCTGAAGCAATTCAAGGCGCGCTACCCCAACGTCTCGACCAAGTCCGGCCTGATGGTTGGCCTCGGTGAAAGCGATGAAGAAATTCTCGAAGTCATGCGCGACCTGCGCGCCCACGATGTCGAGATGCTGACCATCGGCCAGTACCTGGCACCCAGCGGCCATCACCTGCCGGTGAGCCGCTATGTCCATCCCGACACTTTCAAGATGTTCGAAGACGAAGCGAAAAAAATGGGCTTCAGCGGCGCCGCCTGTGCGCCGATGGTGCGTTCAAGCTACTGGGCGGACCAGCAGGCACACAGCGCCGGCGTTGCCTGAGATCGCTCGCCGCGCTGCGTTATCTCGAGCGCGGCGCTGACGAAGCGGGCGGCGG
>CAZLPR010000094.1:0-1535 GCA_964561415.1 uncultured Dechloromonas sp.
GCGGCAACCGGGCCGGTATGATCAAGCAGCTGGCCGAGTTCTTCAACCGCATTGCAGACGTCGGCGCGCAACATGTTCTCACCGAAAAACTGGTGGAACATCTGCCCCACCGGCGACTTGAGGAAAGCCACGCCGCCCGAATGGCCGGGGCAATGCCAGGAGTAGGAACCGTCGGCGGCATAGTGCACCAACGCCCGGAAAAACGGCGGCGCCAGGGAATCGAGATAGGCCCGTGCTTCGCGCTTGATATTGCGGGCGATGAACTCCGGCGTGTCCTCGAACATATGGATAAAACCATGCAGCTCACGCAGCACGTCGTTCGGAATGTGCCGCGAGGTGCGCGTTTCGCCATGCAAAAAGATCGGAATGTCGGCATTGCGCAGACGGATTTCCGTCACGAAGGCGCGCAATTCGGCCAGCGTTTCTTCCGGCTCCAGCGCCAGCTCCTCGTCGTCGATCGACAGGATGAAGGCGCTAGCCCGCGACTGTTGCTGCGCGAAAGAACTCAAATCGCCGTAGCTGGTGACGCCGAGCACTTCCAGCCCCTCTTTTTCCAGCGCCGCCGCCAGGGCGCGGATACCCAGGCCGGAGGTGTTTTCCGAACGAAAGTCTTCATCGATGATGATGATGGGGAAATGGAAGCGCATTTTGATTCCTTGAAAAGCGGCGACCCGCCGCAGCGGGTCACAGAATAAGACGTTTTTGTTACAGCTTTACGAACAAGCGCGGCGTCAGATCTTGGGCAGGGTCACACCGTGCTGCCCCTGATATTTGCCCCCGCGATCCTTGTACGAGGTTTCGCAAACCTCGTCGGATTCAAAGAACAAGACCTGGGCGCAACCTTCGCCAGCATAAATTTTGGCCGGCAGCGGCGTCGTGTTGGAAAACTCCAGCGTCACGTAGCCTTCCCATTCCGGCTCAAAAGGCGTCACGTTGACGATGATGCCGCAACGCGCATAGGTGCTCTTACCCAGGCAAATGGTCAGCACCGAGCGCGGAATGCGGAAATACTCCAGCGTCCGGGCCAGGACAAAAGAATTCGGGGGAATGATGCAGACATCGGATTCGATTTCGACAAAAGACTTCGGGTCGAAATTTTTGGGATCGACGACGGTCGAATTGATGTTGGTGAAGACCTTGAACTCGCGGGCGCAGCGGATATCGTAGCCATAACTGGAAGTGCCATAGGAGACGATCTTCTCGCCATTTTGCTCACGCACCAGCTCCGGCGAAAACGGCTCGATCATGCCGTGCTCCGCCGCCATGCGGCGTATCCATTTATCTGATTTGATGGCCATTTTTTCTCATCCGCGCCGCAAAAAACAAAGGCGGGATTTTACCCGCCTTTGCTGTCTGGAAAAGCGAAAATTTTAAGTGTTCTGCACCACGATATTGGGGAATTTCGAGGTCATATCTTTGGCTTTTTCGGCCACTTTGACCGCTATGCGACGGGCAATGCTGCGATAAATTTCTGCCGTGCGTGAGTCGGGAGCGCCAACCACGGTCGGCTTGCCGCCATCGGCCATTTCACGAAT
>CAZLPR010000094.1:1548-4929 GCA_964561415.1 uncultured Dechloromonas sp.
GGCTGCCGAGCAATTCAACGGCGTAATCCTTCCCCATCCGCTCGCCGCCGCCAGTGCCGAAGATGTGTTCTTCGTGGCCGCATTTTGAACAGATGTGGATGCTCATGTTTTCGACAATACCGAGAATCGGAATATTCACTTTCTCGAACATTTTCAATCCCTTGCGCGCGTCGATCAGGGCGATGTCCTGCGGCGTGGTGACGATCACGGCGCCCGTGACCGGCACTTTCTGGGCCAGCGAGAGCTGAATATCGCCAGTGCCGGGCGGCATATCGACGATCAGATAATCCACATCGCGCCAGTTCGTTTGCATAATCAGTTGATCCAGCGCCTGGGCCACCATCGGGCCGCGCCAGACCATCGGTGTCTCGACATCGACCATAAAGCCGATCGACATTGCCTGCACGCCGTAGGCTTCGAGCGGCTCCATGTTGGTGCCATCGCGCGATTCCGGCTGCTCGCCGGCCAAACCAAGCATTTGCGGCTGCGACGGGCCATAGATGTCGGCATCGAGAATACCCACCGTCGCGCCTTCCTGCGCCAGCGCCAGGGCCAGATTGACCGCTGTCGTGCTCTTGCCGACGCCGCCCTTGCCGGAGGCGATGGCGATGATGTTTTTAACGCCCGGCAACAACTTGACACCCAGTTGAACGGCGTGGGAAATGATTTTCACATAGACATTAGCCGAGACATTGCCAACCCCCGGCACGGCGCGAACCGCTGCAATGACCTGCTTGCGGATGCTGTCGATCTGGGTTTTGGCCGGATAGCCGAGTTCGATGTCAAAAGAGACATTTTCGCCGTCAAACTTGATGTTTTTCACTGCTTTACCGGTCACGAAATCCTTGCCGGTATTGGCGTCGACCGCAGCACTGAGCGCGGCCTTGATCTGCTGTTCTGAAAGACTCATGAAAACTCCAGTTGGGATGGATGGTCGGAAATACCTGAGCGATTTTGTCTAGTATAGCCGAAACCGGAAATTCAAATCAGTCCTGCTGGACGGTATCCAGGCGATAGCCCTGACCATAAACCGAACTCAGCATGAGGCCGCTTTCGCCGCCCAGACCGAGCTTTTTACGCAGGCGGCTGGCGTGGGTGTCGACCGTCCGCGTATCAACTTCCGCATCGCGCACCCAGACACTGGCCAGCAACTCTTCACGCGCCAAAACCCGGCCCACATTGCTCAAAAAGAAGGCTGCCAAATCGAACTCGCGTTGCGTCAGTTCAATTTCAACCCCGGCCAACCTGACGCGCCGCCCCGCCTGGTCAAGCTCAATATGGCCAAAACGCAGCACCCCGGGGCGTGCGCCGTAACGGCGACGCAGCAGGGTTTCAACCCGCGCCATAAACTCCATGTAGCGAATCGGCTTGGGAATATAGTCATCGGCACCGAGACGCAGGATATCGGCGGCGTTTTCTTCGGTCGTCCGCGCCGTGCAGAAAATCACCGGCACCTCCCAACCGCAGTGCTCACGGACATATTTGAGCACCTCATCGCCACCGATATCGGGCAGCGTCCAGTCAATGACAAAAAAATCGAAGCTACGGGTCTTTAATGCGGCGAGGCAATCCAGCCCCTCAGCAAAAATTTCGACCTGATGCCCTTCACTTTTCAACAGTGCCTTGAGCACTTCAGACTGACTGCGGCTATCTTCCACAACTGCAAAATTCATCGTGTCTCCTATTTCATAAATTATTTTGAAACGATCAGCAGAGCAGTGCAATACGCATTCGGGCCAGTTTCAAAGGGTAGACACAATTGTTCACGGTTCGACACATTGAACTTGGCATGGGAAGCCGTCTGAAAAGACGCATGGCGCCGGCACGCGGTAAAATTGCGCATTATTTTTCAGCACTCTGGCTCCCATGTCGCGCAAAATCCTCGTCACCTCAGCCCTGCCTTACGCCAATGGCGCCATTCACCTTGGCCATTTGGTTGAATATATTCAGACCGATATCTGGGTACGCTATCAGAAAATGGCCGGCAACGAATGCTGGTACGTTTGCGCCGACGACACGCACGGCACGCCGATCATGCTGCGGGCGGAAAAAGAAGGCATTACGCCGGAAGCCTTGATCCAGCGCGTGCATGGCGAGCATTCGCGCGACTTCTCGGGCTTTCACGTCGGCTTCGACAATTACTACACGACGCATTCGGACGAAACCCGCGACTGCGCCAACGATATTTACCTCAAACTGCGCGCCGCCGGGCTGATTGAAACGCGGACCATCGAACAATATTACGACCCGGTCAAACAGCTTTTCCTGCCCGACCGTTTCATCAAGGGCGAATGCCCGAAATGCGGCGCCAAAGACCAATATGGCGACAACTGCGAATCCTGCGGCGCAGCTTACGCGCCGACTGATCTGAAAGATCCGTACTCAGCTATTTCCGGCGCCAAGCCGGAACTGCGCACGTCGGAACATTACTTCTTCAAGCTTTCCGACCCGCGCTGCGAAAGCTTTCTGCGCCAATACACCAGCCGCGACAACGGCGTGCTGCAGAATGAAGCGGCCAACAAAATGCAGGAATGGCTCGGCGCGCCGGGCGAAAACAAGCTGACCGACTGGGATATTTCGCGCGACGCACCCTATTTCGGCTTTGAAATCCCCGATGCGCCGGGCAAATATTTCTACGTCTGGCTCGACGCGCCGATTGGCTACATGGGTTCGTTCAAGAATCTGTGCGCCCGCAACGGCCTCGACTTCGACGAGTATTTCAAGCCCGATTCCAAGACCGAGCTCTACCATTTCATCGGCAAGGACATCCTCTACTTCCACGCGCTGTTCTGGCCGGCCGAACTGCAGCACGCCGGCTACCGGACGCCGACCAAAATCTTCGCGCACGGCTTTCTTACGGTCGACGGCGCCAAGATGTCGAAATCGCGCGGCACCTTCATCACCGCCCAAAGCTATCTCGATACCGGCCTCAACCCGGAATGGCTGCGCTATTACTACGCCGCCAAGCTGTCGGCGACGATGGAAGACATCGACCTCAACCTCGAAGACTTCGCGGCGCGCGTCAATTCCGACCTGGTCGGCAAGTATGTCAACATCGCCAGCCGCTCGGCCGGCTTCATCACCAAACGGTTCAACAGCCAACTGGCGCCGGCCGACGCCGACCTGCCGGCGATCCAATCGATTCAGGAAGCGGCCAGCCGGATTGCCGAACTTTACGAAGCGCGCGAATTCGGCAAAGCCATGCGCGAAATCATGCTGCTCACCGACGCCGCCAATCAGTATGTCGACAGCGTCAAGCCCTGGGAACTGGCCAAGCAGGAAGGCAGGGAAGTTGAACTGCACGCGGCCTGCAGCAATGCCTTGAACCTCTTCCGCCTGCTCACCGTGCTGTTGAAGCCGATCCTGCCGATTATCGCCGGC
>CAZLPR010000094.1:4939-7239 GCA_964561415.1 uncultured Dechloromonas sp.
AATTCTTCAACCTTGCCCCGCTGGCCTGGGCGGACACGCAAAGCCTGCTCGCCGCCGGGCACGGCATCAACACCTACGAACACCTGATGACCCGCGTCGATCTCAAGCTGATTGAAAAATTGGTCGAAGCCAACAAGGAATCGCTCGCCCCGACGCCGGAGCAGATTTCGCCGCAACGCCACGCCGAACATCAGCAGAACGGGATCAAATCAGAAAGCTCCTGGGAACCGTTCTGCAATATCGACGATTTCATGAAAGTCGATCTGCGCATTGTCCGCATCGCCAATGCCGAACACGTTGAAGGGGCCGACAAACTGGTGCGCCTGACGCTTGATGTGGGCAACAATGAAACGCGCAACGTCTTTGCCGGCATCAAGGCCGCCTACGACCCGGCGCAACTGATCGGCCGCCTGACCGTGATGGTGGCCAATCTGGCGCCGCGCAAGATGAAATTCGGCATGTCGGACGGCATGGTGCTGGCGGCCTCCGATGTCGATAGCAAAACCCCGGGAATCTTCCTGCTCTCACCGGATTCCGGCGCCCAACCCGGCATGCGTGTTAAATAAACAAGCGCCCAAAATGACAATGCAGGCCGTTTTTTATTGCAGCACAGCAAAATCTGATACGAAGCTCATGTATCACTTTAACTAATACCACCAATCTGGTAACGGGACATAAGGTTTTTGAACTATCCACAAAATCTGTGGATAAGTCTGTGAATGAATCGTCATTGAAGACGCTAAGTGACCGCAGTACAAGGCTTTTCCTTACCCTGCCTCAATCTTGAGCTAAACGCTAAGTCATTGATTTAACTGAAAATAACAAATACAAGTGGAATTTGGCAGATTTCTGATCAAAGCCTGATCCGCACCGCTAAAAAAGCGCACTCTGTGTATAAGTCAAGTCTTGACATTCGCCTTGTCAAGCTTTTAGCAAGGGGTTTGGGGGAATTAAGAAAAAATATCCCGCCAGAAAAACCTTGACAGCGCGGCCGATCATTTTTTCACCAGATGCGTCGATCTGCCGCCCCCGGGAAAACACGGGGCGCGATAAGACAGCCCTTGAGGCAGAATGCAGACTCCTCAAAACGACCGCCACCGACCATGCTCAACAACTCGCTTCGCCCGCCCCGCCCCAAATTAACCGGACGAATTTTTGCCTATGCGATGGCCGATGTTTTCGGGCTCTCCTGCGTCGGCATTGGCGCCAGCTGGTTTGCCGCCGGCAAAGGGGCAATTTTGACCCACTTTCCATCGTCGACCGCAGAAGCCGTGGCGTGCACGGCTGGCGGCATCGTCGTCATGCTCTGGTCAGTCGCCCGCATTCTCGGCGAACTGGCCAAACAACGGCCGGAAATGCAGGCCAAATACGATCGGTACATCCGCCTGCACCATCCGGACAAAGCCCGGCAGCCAGGCGCAGACGAGCCTCAATAGGCTATTCGGTGGCTTTGCCGGCGGCCTTGAGCCAGGCCGGCAATTCGCGCCCGGCGGCATTGTCGATGATGTACTGACGCACCAGGCGGCGCACTACCTGCGACGGCGTCAGATCGTTGGCAGCGCAGATTTCCTCAAAGATTTTCTTCTTCTCGGGATCAATCAGCAGGGTCAGGCGGGCGGTACGATTTTCCATAAGGCGATTGAGCAACATCTCGTTCAAGGCAGTCGAATAATATTAACATGTGATTAACATTGACGAATAACTGGGCGCTCATATAATCCACGACTTATCTTTCGAGCGCCCGCCATGAAAATCGCTTTCCGCCCCAAGTTGCTGGATTGCCTGCCCGGCTACAATCGCGCCCAATTCGGCAAGGATCTGGCCTCGGGGATCACCGTTGGCGTGCTCGCCCTGCCGCTGGCCATGGCCTTCGCCATTGCTTCGGGTTGCTCGCCCGCATCCGGCATCTGGACGGCCATTGTCGCCGGCTTGCTGACCTCGCTTTTTGGCGGCTCGCGCGTCCAGATTGGCGGTCCGACCGGCGCTTTCATTCCCATCGTTTATGGCATCGTCGCCATCCACGGCTTTGCCAACCTGCTCGGTGCCACCATGCTCGCCGGCGTCTTCCTGCTCGCCATGGGGCTGGCGCGCATGGGGCAATTGATCCGCTTCATCCCGGTCACTGTCGTCATCGGCTTCACCAACGGCATTGCCGTCGTTATCTTCCTCGCCCAGATCAAGGACTTTTTCGGCCTGCAAATTGACAACCTGCCGGCTGAGTTTTTCGCCCGCATCGAAATCCTGGCGGCCAACGCCGGCAGCATCGACCTGCCGACGCTGGCCCTGGCCAGCGCCTGTTT
>CAZLPR010000095.1:0-7182 GCA_964561415.1 uncultured Dechloromonas sp.
GTGGACGAAGAACCCCTCACCCCGCTTGTGACGGAATGGGTTTGAAGGGAAAAAATGGAAAAGGGGTCTGACCCCCATGGCGCTCAATTAGGCTTTATGTTAAACACCAAGGCTTGGGCCTGGAAAGGGGTCTGACCCCTTTGATTTTGTGATTTTGTGATTTTGTAGCCGAAATCAGCGAACAATAATAGGAGTCTGTCCCCTATTATTGTTATTCCGGCAAGCGCCGATTGTCGTCCATGTTTGCCATGACCATCGGGGCCATCGCCATAATGAAACTCCCCGTGCGGCCAGGGCGCGTCGAACCTCGCGCAAAGAAACGACGACCGAAAAAACTGCCATTTCTCACCGTCCCAAGACAACAAGCGCGGGAAAATATCATCGCTATGCGTCATGCAAGAGGCCTATCGTAGCGCCATGGGGGTCTGATCCCCTTTAATTCTTTGTGACCCCTTTAATTCTTTGATTTTTGAGCAATTGTAGCCGAAATCAGCGAACAATAATAGGAGTCTGTCCCCTATTATTCCCGTCAAGGGAATTTGGGCGCCCAGGGGAAGGATCGAACTGTTTAGCGCCCAACCTCATTTTCAGGCGTTTTTCGCGGTCGACCGCGAGAACGGGGCAAAATGCTGCGACCGAGGCGTTCCTCGATCACGCCAGCAAACCGGCTATCCCCCACCACAACCCCCTGCTGCGTGGCGCTACGGATCAGGTTCCAGGCCGGATCATCCACCTCGGTCACAAACCGTTCCCGGTAGGCTTGCTGGCGCTCACCGCTGCTTGAAGCCAGCGCGAGAAACTCTTCATGCGGTGAGACAAGCTTGTTTGTCTCACCCAATGCATTGGCCCGGTAACTACTCCAGCGATAGTCACCGGGTGCCACCACCATGCCGGCGCGCACCGGGTTGAGCTCGACATAGCGCATACAACTCAGCAGATAACGCTCCGTCTGCACAAAGCCGGCCTTGTAGCGCCCCTGCCACAAGCCGCCGCTACGGCGATAGGTTCGATTGATGTACTGCACATAACGTCGGCCCATATCCTGCATCAAACCGCCCAAGGCATCCGCCGAGGGTGAGGACAACAGCAGATGCACGTGATTGGTCATCAGGCAGTAAGCATGCAATTCGATACCGCGCTTTTGTGCATACTCGCCCAGCCAGTCGAGATAGAACTGGCAATCCTCATCGGAGAAAAATACCGGTTGTCGATCAACGCCGCGTTGAATGACATGTTGCGGAATACCGGGTAGATGGAGGCGAGGGCGGCGAGGCATGGGTTATAGCGTAAACGAAACTGCTTCGTTTTGCAAAGGGGTCTGACCCCTTTTATTCGCCTTTTATTCGTTTTTTTGACCATGTTAAACACCAAGGCTAGGCCTGAAAAGGGGTCTGACCCCTTTAATTTACTTCTTTTATTGTGAAAAAAACCCCGCCCCCTTGTGAGGGACGGGGTTTTGTTTTAATGCACCCTCGGTGGGCTGAGGGCAAGAGACCTGACAGGACTTAATCGACCCCGGCCCCTTTGATTGCTTGCTGCAGCGTGTTCAGACGATCAGACTGCCACGTAGGTCAAAGTCACCAAATTACCAACATCGGTCAGTGTAGAGGTCGAAGACGACAGGTCGATCAGACCGGTCAGCTTGATCACGACGTCGTTGGCCACGTCGAAAGTGGTGTCGTTGCTGTTGTCAGCCACGACATAAGTGTCGGTACCAAATTGGAACCACTTAAGACTTGCTACATCGACAGCATCCGCACCATTCGCAGTTGCATCAGCGGCAGCCACGTCGAGGTAATCGGTAAGGCCTGCGCCCACGAGGGTGATCTTGCTACCCAGTGCAGCCGCAACGGCATCAGCAGATACAGCGGACACGGCAAACTGGATCGTATCGCCCGTACCAAAATCGGTAACGGTGTCAAACGTGAACTTGGTGCCGTGCTTCTGGGTGATGAAGACATCGTCGCTACCGTTACCGGTAAAGGTATCGGAGTTGGCACCACCGGAGATGGTGTCAGCGCCAGCACCACCGATAACGCTCACGTAGCCGTCGGTTTCAGACGTGCTTCCAACGAATTTCAGCGTGGCGCCGGAATCGGTCAGTGCAGTCGCATCAATCGTCAGGGTCTTACCAGCGGCGATCTGAAGATCGTTCGCACCCATGTTGATCACGATGTCGGTGGTTGCCGTTGCATTGGCAACCACTTCAATCTTCTCGACACCCGTGATCAGCGTGATCGTCGCACCGGTGCCATCACCATCAGCCGTCAGCTTGAGCACGTCGTTGCCGGTACCGCCTGTGATGGTGGTGTTAGCGTCGATGTCGCTTGCATTGGCAACCACGGTCAGTTCGACGTTGGCGTTGTTGACGATCTTGTCAGCGTTGGTGCTATTACCCGTCAGTTTGACGGTGGTGGCACCGGTGTAGCCTGCGCTCAGGGTGATGATGTTGCCGGACGCATCGGACGCATCGATAGTGGTGATGCCGGTTGCAGCCAAAGAAGCGGCCAGGGTTACGTCAGTACCGTTACCCAGCACGAGTGTTTCAACATTAGTCACACCGTTAAAGAAAGCGGCAGACGTGATGTTTGTTGTCACCGTCAGCGTGTCCGTACCGTCACCACCGTTGATCACGTTGGTTGCAGACAGCGCGTTGAGGATCAAACTGTCGTTACCTGCACCACCGTAGAGGCTATCGAAGCCAGAAGCGCCACCGGTGATCGTATCGTTGCCAGCACCGCCGGTCACATTCAAGTAGCCGTCGGTCTCGTTCGTGGCACCGGTGAAGGTCAGCGTAGAACCTGCGACCAGCACAGAGGCATTCACCGTCAGCGTCTTGCTTGCAGCGATTTGGGTATCGTTAGCACCCATGGCGATAGTAATGTCATCGCCAGTCGCAGCAACACCGGTCACCGTGATGGTTTCTACGCCGGTAATCGCGGTAATCGTTGCTGTACCACCGTTTGCCTTGAGGTTGATCACGTCAGTACCCGTACCACCAGTAATGGTGGTTGTAGCGTCGACGTCATCAGCATTGGCGACGACGGTAAGTTCCACATTGGCTGTGTTAACAATCTTGTCGGCGTTGGGGCCGTTATCGCCCGTCAGCTTGACGGTGGTGGCACCGGTGTAGCCAGTCGCGAGGGTCAGTACTTGGTCGCCGGCTTCGGTCAAGTCAAACTCTACTGCCGTACCGATCGAAGCAGCCAACGAAACAGAAGTACCGCCTGTGATTTTGACAATCTCGATATTGCTGACGTTGGCAAAGGCCGTTGATGCGACCGTTGCACTGACCGTCAGTGTATCCGTGCCATCACCACCGTTGACGGTGTCAGCAGAGGTCAGGTTGCTGCCCATGTCGATGGTGTCATTGCCTGCACCACCATCAATCGAGTCATTGCCCGCGCCGGCCGTGACGGGGTCGTTACCCGCACCACCATCGAGGACGTCGTTGCCAGTCGCACCATCCAAGCTGTCAGCACCAGCGCCACCGGTCAGCGTGTCGGCAGCATCACCACCGACCAGCGTGTCGTTGCCAGCACCACCGGTTACGTTGAAGTAACCATCGGTTTCGCCAGTACCATCAAAATTCAGCGTAGCGCCACTGTTGGTCAGGGCAGCAGCGTTGACCGTCAGCGTCTTGGTCGATGCGACAGTGCTATCAGCAGAATTCAAATCAATAGCTACATCTTCCGTGCCGGCAGTTCCAGCCAGGATCGTGATTGTCTCGACACCGGCTACGTTATCCAGTTCTGTCGCGCCACCCTTGGCGGTGAGCTTGATCTCGTCGGCGCCCGTACCACCGGTGATGGAGGTGGTGTTGTCGAAGTCATCGCTCGCGGCGGTCACTGTCAGTGCCACATTGGCGCTGTTCGCCACTTGGTCATTGCTTTCAACGGACACTTCGGTCGCCAGCGTGTAGCCAGTGTTCAGGGTCAGAACCTGGTTGCCTGCGTTGGTCTTCAGGTCAAACTTGCTAATGCCAACAGTATCGGCAGACAGGGTGATGTTGTTTGCAGAACCCATCGCCAGGGTTTCGAAACCAGAGATCTTTTCCAGATCGTTGGTCGTGCTCGAAACGGTAATATCGGCGCCGCCCAGCGTCAGGACGTCAGTGCTGCCCGTGCCACCCTTGACGGAAGTCAAGGCGGAAATGGTTGCGGCGGACAGATCAGCCTTGATCACACCCGTTGCTGTGGAAGCATCAAAGGCCGTAAGATCGGCATCCGAGACGGTAACTGTCAAATCCTTGCTGCCAGAAGCATTCACCGCGGTGAAATCATCTGCATCGACTGTCAGGTAGTTGGCAGAAGTTGCAGAAACGATATTCAGCGTCTCAATGCCAGCAGCCTTAAATGTCGCATTAGCGGTGCTGGAGCCTACACCGTTTGCAGTCAGCATCAGCGCATCGGTGCCGCCCGCGACAGCCGCTGCAGCGAAAGCGACGCTCATGTCGCCCTTGCCGGCCATCTCAACATCCACCAACTTCCCAACGTTGGTAAAGTAAGTATCTGCTTCAACGTTGGAAGAACTTGTCGTCCCAATGGTCGTCAAAGCCGAGTCAACGTTCGAGAGATCGAACAGGACACTGTCCTGACCTGCAGCTTGCAACGTAGCACCTGATGCATCTGTTTCAAAGTTTGCAACGAGGATTTTTTCGATGCCCGTTGTGGTTACGCCAACGGTCTCACCCGCATCGGTCACTGCAGAACCGCTAATCGTCACTGACAGCGTGTCGATACCAGTACCACCGGCCAGATTATCACCAGCGGTCAATGTTGCGGTAGAAGCTAGGGCATCACCGGAAAAAGTCAGCGTGCCAACAAAATTGTCAGTGCCAGTGCTGCCAGTAAAGGAAGAACCGGTGTCCGCACCAGTAGTGAGCGTGAAAGCCAACCAACCCCCAACCCCTTAATTTCAAACAAAAAAACAAAACCAAACTCCCGCCAATCCAGCCCATCCTACGCCCACCCGCTAGCGCAAAACGAGCCGCCCCCAAAAACCAACCGCCAACCCGTTGTTTTCCAACAAAACCCCCAAAATCCCCACCTACCACAGTCCGCCACGGCGTAGCGCAAAACTGGCCAATCCAGACCTGTCATGCTCCCTGATGCATTGAAAAACTGGATTTCCGCCTACGCGGAAACGACGGTTTTTGATCTGCGAGTGAGCGAGCCGGGCTGGTTAGCCAATTTCATTTTTGCCTCATTTTTCCAGTTGACCGTAACACTCCGTTCTGAGCGGCAAACTGCCTCTCATTCCTCCTTCTCGACCGCATCCAAACGAAAAACCTTGCCATCAACAATCAGGCTAAATCCGCCTTCTGGCGACTCATCGACGATCCTGACGCCTGCATCAAAGAGCGCCGTCTTGATTTTTGAAACGTTCGATAGTCGGGGCGACATTGCCCCTGCTTCCATTCGAGCAATGGTGACCTGTGACACGCCAGACTTGGCGGCAAGGCCTTGCTGCGTCCAGTTCAGGGCCGTCCGTGCAGTTTTGAGGGCCGTAATTATTTTTAAAGAATGTGCATCCATGTCTTTTGTTTTTCCAAAGTGATAGATATAGTGTCAGAGCTGATTTTTATTTAGAGAAACGCCATGCCTGTTATCGCTTTGTCAGCCCCCCTGATTCGCACGTTAAGCTGCCCAGCCACTAAGGGAAAGGTTGACTATTTTGATTTAAATTGCAAGGGTCTATTGCTTGAGGTTCGGACATCCGGGGGGAAAAGCTGGTATCTGCGTTATAGCGATGGGCATGGCAAGCAACATCAGTATCGGATTGCTCAGCTTGATGATATGTCCTTACCCCAAGCCCGAAAACGCGCTAACGAACTCCGCGGCCAAATCGCCCTCGGCATCGACCCCGCCGCTGAAAAATCGGCCCGCCGTGCCGTTCCCACTTTCGCCGAGTTTATCGAACAGCGTTACCTGCCTTTCGTGAAAGGTTACAAGCGTTCATGGCAAACAGATGAGTCTTTGCTGCGTAACCATCTATTACCCACGCTCGGCAAGCGGCATCTGGATGAGATCAGCAAGACGGATATTCTCAGTATTCACCATGGGCGACGCGCTGCCGGCGCGGCGCTGGGTTCGGCCAATCGCCTGCTGATCATCCTGCGCTACATTTTCAACTTGGCAATGCGTTGGGAGATCCCCGGTGTGACGGTGAATCCGACGAAGGATGTGGGTTTGTTTGAAGACCCCAATAAAATGGAGCGCTATCTGTCGCAAGCAGAGGCGCAGCGGCTCTACGAGGCGGTGTGCGAGAGCCAGAACACGATGCTGCAGTTCATCGTTCCGATGCTGATTTTGACCGGGGCGCGCAAGCGTGAAGTGCTTGATTCGCAGTGGCAGGACTTCGATTTGTTGCTCAGGCAATGGCGGATTCCGGTGACCAAGGCCGGCAAGCCACGCTATGTCCCCTTGTCGGATGGGGTGCTGCAGTTGCTGGCCTGCATTCCCCATGATGACGATTGCCCCTGGGTGTTCCCGAATCCGAAGACACGGCGCCCCTACGTATCATTTTTCTGCTCGTGGGATACGGCTCGAGACAAGGCGGGGCTGGCCGATGTGCGCATTCACGACTTGCGGCACTCGTTTGCCTCGTTTCTGGTCAATGCCGGCCGCTCCCTCTACGAAGTACAGAAAATTCTCGGACACACGCAGGTAAAGACGACGCAGCGTTATGCGCATTTGAGCCAGGAAACCTTGATCGATGCGGCCAATGCCGCGATGGTGGCCACTGGCGTGACATTTACGCACGCATTGCGCCTGTAAAGACTGGGGGCAGGTCTGCGAAATGACCGTTAACACAAGTTGTTGCATTGCCCCAGGCAGCCGGCCGGCGCGCCCCATTTCGCCACCCCGCCTGCCATGATGGCCGCGGCCTTCCATCGCGGCACAATCGCCGGCGCCACGCGGGCCGCTTCCGACTGAGCATCGGCGCAAGCTCTGAATACAAAAAGGCGGCCGAATCAGCCGCCTTCCTTCGCCATCATCAACCGGGCTGACTCAGACCTTGCGATAAACCTCGGCTCCGGCCTTCACGAACTCCACCGACTTGACTGCCATTCCCTTCTCCAGCGCCTCGGCTTCGGCAATACCTTGCTGCGCCGCAAACTCCCGTACTTCCTGCGTGATCTTCATCGAGCAGAAGTGCGGGCCGCACATCGAGCAGAAG
>CAZLPR010000096.1:0-4984 GCA_964561415.1 uncultured Dechloromonas sp.
TCAACGGCTCGATCGTCAGCAACAACCCCGGTGCCTGCGCCGCAGCCCAGGCCACTGCTGCATCGAGATCGCGCATCACCTGCGCATCCGGCGTCTGGTTGATAATTTTGTCCAGAATATCCGGGATGCTCGAATACTGACGCGGGTCGCCCTGACGGGCAAAAAGCTCCGGCGCAATAGCGCAATAACCCTGTTTGGCCAGGCGACGGCAGATATCCTTGATGTAATCATGGACGCCGAATATTTCGGAAACCACCAGCACCACCGGCGGTTTGCTGGCATCTTTAGGCTGGGCGCGATAAGCCGCCATCGCGCCAGCGCTGACCGGCACCTTGATTTCGCCGGCCAACAGACCGGCGGCGTCAGTCTTGATCACGCTCTGCGCCATCACCGGCTGCACCGCCAGCGCAAAACCGGCGCCGAGACTGGTCACGAGAAAACTCCGGCGATCAAAGGCTTGTGCCGGAACAAGGCTGTCCAACACTGAATTTGTGCTCATGATTTATCTCCATTGGGCTGATCACATCAAAACAATGTCATATTGCTCAGGAGAATAACTCGGTTCGGACTGCAAGGAAATTGATTTGCCGATGAAATCCGAAAGCATCGCCAGCGCCTGGGACTCTTCATCGAGAAAGAGATCGACCACCGCCGGGCCGGCCAGCACGCGGTATTCGCGGGCGTTGAACTGGCGCGCCTCGCGCAGCAGTTCGCGGAGGATTTCGTAGGTCACCGTGCGCGCCGTTTTGACTTCACCACGGCCGCCGCAGGTCGGGCAAGGCTGGCACAGCACATGCGCCAGCGACTCGCGCGTGCGCTTGCGGGTCATTTCAACCAGGCCGAGCGCGGTAAAGCCATTCACCGTCAGCCGCGTGTGATCGCTCGCCAGCGCCTTGTTGAATTCAGCCAGCACGGCCTTTTTGTGTTCTTCGTTATCCATGTCGATGAAGTCGACAATGATGATGCCGCCCAGATTGCGCAGGCGCAGTTGGCGGGCAATCGTCACCGCCGCTTCGAGATTGGTCTTGAAAATGGTGTCGTCAAAATTGCGCACGCCGACAAAACCGCCGGTATTGACGTCGACCGTCGTCATCGCCTCGGTCTGATCCATGATCAGATAACCGCCGGACTTCAGATCGACCCGGCGGGCCAGCGCCTTTTGAATTTCTTCCTCAACGCCCTGCAAATCGAACAAAGGGCGCTGGCCGAGGTAATGATCGAGCAGCGGCAGCACGGCCGGAGTGTATTCCTGCGCGAAAGCGGATAATTTTTGAAAATTTTCGCGCGAATCGATAACGATATGGGCGGTTTCCGGATTAACGAAATCGCGCAGCACGCGCTGGCCGAGCGACAATTCCTGATAAAGCACGGTCGGCGGCGGCGAAATTCTCGCCTTTTCGCGAATATCGGCCCAGGTTTTGCGCAGGTAGGCGATGTCGGTGGCGAATTCGGCGTCACTCGCATTTTCCGCCATCGTGCGCACGATAAAACCGCCCGGTTCATCGGCCGGCACCAGCTGCGTGATGCGTTCGCGCAGCGCTTCACGCTCGGCTTCCACTTCAATGCGCTGCGAAATGCCGATATGTTTTTCTTGCGGCAAATAAACCAGCATGCGGCCGGCGATGGAAATCTGCGTCGACAGCCGGGCGCCCTTGGTGCCGATCGGGTCTTTGATCACCTGCACGACGATGCTTTGCCCATCGGCCAGAATCTTCTCGATCGGCCGCTCGACCGCCGTCTCGCGCGGCTGCCAGATATCGGCGACATGCAGGAAGGCGGTGCGGTCCAGGCCGACATCGATAAATGCCGATTGCATCCCCGGCAGAATACGGCAGATGCGGCCAAGATAAACATTGCCGACCAGACCGCGGCTGGTCGTGCGTTCGATATGCAATTCCTGAACGACACCCTGTTGCATGACGGCAACGCGGGTCTCCTGTGGCGTGAAATTGATCAGTATTTCTTCGGACATGAGCGGCTACAATCGGTGGTTTTGCCCCATTCTACTATGCCCAAAGCCCCCGAACTTCTTGCCCCCGCCGGCTCACTCGAGATGATGCGCACCGCCTTCGATTTCGGCGCCGATGCAATCTACGCCGGCCAGCCGCGCTACAGCCTGCGCGTGCGCAACAATGCTTTCGGCACGATCGCCGCGTTGCAGGAGGGCATCGACGAAGCGCACGCGCGCGGCAAACAGTTCTTTGTCGTCAGCAACATCATTCCGCACAACGCCAAACTCACCACCTACCTCGCCGACATGGCGCCGGTCATCGCCCTCAAGCCGGATGCGCTGATCATGTCCGACCCCGGCCTGATCGATATGGTGCGCGAAACCTGGCCCGAGCAGGCCATCCATCTCTCCGTGCAATCGAACACCGTCAACTGGGCGGCGGTGCGTTTCTGGAAGAAGCTGGGGCTGACGCGCATCATCCTGTCGCGCGAACTGTCGCTCGACGAAGTGGCTGAAATCCGCCAGCAATGCCCGGATATCGAACTCGAGGTTTTCGTGCACGGCGCGCTGTGCATCGCCTACTCCGGGCGCTGCCTGCTCTCCGGCTATTTCAATCACCGCGACCCGAACCAGGGCAGCTGCACCAATTCCTGCCGCTGGGATTACAAAGTGAGCACTTCCGACGGTCAACCGGCAAAAATGCTCAGAAATGACCAGGAAATCCTGCTCGAAGAAAAGATGCGCCCGGGCGAGCTGATGCCGATCGAGGAAGACGAGCACGGCACTTACATCATGAATTCCAAGGATTTGCGCGCCATCGAGCACGTTCATCGCCTGGTCGAACTGGGCGTCGATTCGCTGAAAATCGAAGGCCGCACGAAGAGCGCCTACTACGTGGCACGCACCTGCCAATCCTACCGCCAGGCGATTGACGACGCGGTAGCCGGCCGGCCGCTTGACCCGAAACTGCTCGGCGAACTCGATGGCCTGGCCAATCGCGGCTATACCGACGGCTTCCTGCAGCGCCACCACGATGCCGAATACCAGAACTATCTGCGCGGCCACTCCGAATCGGACCGTAGCCTCTACGTCGGCGACGCCGTGCGTTTCGATAGCGCGCGCGGCCTGATGGAAATCGAGGTCAAAAACCACTTTGCCCTCGGCGACCGTCTGGAATCCGTGCACCCGGCCGGCAACCATAGCTGGCAAGTCAAGCGCACGGAAAACGCCGCCGGCAAACCGGTTGAAGTCGCGCCGGGCAGCGGCTACCGGGTCTGGGTCGAGCTGCCTGAAAATTGCCGCGGGGCGTTTATCGCGCGCTTCGTTTAATCGGCCGGTTTTAATCGGCCAGTTCCGGCCGCGCCCGAAAATAATCCAGCGCCTCCGGATTGGCCAGCGCCTCGATATTTTTCACCGGCTGGGCATGCACGACATTGCGCACCGCCAGTTCGACAATTTTGCCGGACTTGGTGCGCGGGATATCCGCCACCTGAACCACCCTGGCCGGCACATGGCGCGGCGTCGTGTTTTCCCTGATCTGCTTTTTGATGCGCTCGATCAGGCCGGCATCGAGGACATGCCCGTCCTGCAGTTTGACAAAAAGCACGACGCGCACATCGTCATTCCTGCCCGGCGGCCAGTCCTGACCAATGACCAAAGACTCCAGCACCTCCGGCAGCTGCTCGACCTGGCGATAGATTTCCGCGGTGCCGATCCGTACCCCGCCCGGGGTCAGCGTCGCATCCGAACGGCCATAGATGATCACGCCGTCGTGTTCGGTGATTTCTGAAAAATCGCCGTGACACCAGACATTGCTAAAGCGCTCGAAATAAGCCGCCTGATACTTCTCGCCCTCCGGATCATTCCAGAAACCCACCGGCATCGCCGGAAAAGGCTGGGTACACACCAGCTCGCCCTTTTCGGCGCGCACCGGCTGGCCATCTTCGTTGAACACATCGACCGCCATGCCCAGGCCGCGACACTGGATTTCGCCGCGATAAACCGGCAACACCGGGTTGCCGAGCACGAAGCAGGAAACGATGTCGGTGCCGCCGGAAATCGAGGCGAGCAGAATGTCCTGCTTGATTTCACGGTAAACCCAGTCGAAACCTTCCGGCGACAGCGGGCTGCCGGTCGAGAACATGGCGCGCAGCGCGCCCAGATCGTGCGTCTTGCCCGGCGTCAGGCCAAGCTTGGCGGCGGCGTCGATGAACTTGGCCGAGGTGCCGAAATGGGTCATTTTTTCAGCCGCCGCCAAATCGAAAAGCAGCGTGCCCTGGCCGGCAAACGGCGAGCCGTCGTAAAGCAGCAAAGTAGCGCCGCAAGCGAGGCCGGAAACCAGCCAGTTCCACATCATCCAGCCGCAGGTCGTGAAGTAGAACAGCCGGTCGCCGGGGCGCACGTCGCTGTGCAATTGGTGCTCTTTCAAATGCTGGAGCAAAACGCCGCCGTGACAATGCACAATGCACTTCGGCACGCCGGTGGTGCCGGAGGAAAACATGATGAAGAGCGGGTGATTAAACGGCAGGCGCTGGAAAATCACCTCTGTTTGCCGGTCGACCGCGCCCTGAAGGACGTCCTCTTCGGGGGCAGCAATTTCCTGCCAGGCCACGGCATGGGCAATCGCCCCAATATCCGGGGCCGCATTCAGGTAAGGCACCACCACCGTTTTCAGCAGCGACGGCATGCGGGCCACCACTTCGGCGTTCTTCGCCAGACAATCGACCGGCTTGCCGTTGTACCAGTAGCCATCGACGCAAATCAGCACTTTCGGCGCGATCTGGCCAAAACGGTCGAGCACGCCTTGCACGCCGAAATCGGGCGAAGCGGACGACCAGACGGCGCCCAGCGCGGTGGTGGCCAGCATGGCGATCAAAGTTTCCGGCAGATTCGGTAGAAACCCGGCCACCCGGTCGCCCTCGCCCACTCCGGCGGCGATGAGAAACTGCTGAAAGCGGGCGACCTCGCCATACAACTCGGCCCGGCTCAGCCGCCGCTGGACCTTGTCTTCCCCCCAGAAAACCAGCGCCTCGC
>CAZLPR010000096.1:4994-7121 GCA_964561415.1 uncultured Dechloromonas sp.
GTCATCGCGCCGCTGCAACAGGTTTTCAGCGTAATTCAGCCGCGCCTCGGGAAACCAGCGGGCGCCGGGCATTTTGTCGCGGTCAACGAGAATTTCGCCGCCTTTTTCACCCACCGCGCCGCAAAAATCCCACAGCTCCGACCAGAAAACCGCCGGCTGCTCGACCGACCATTGCCACAAATCGGCATAGCGCCCGTGGCCGCTCGCCTGCATGAAAATCGCCATGCGGGTAGCGCCGACGGTCGCCGGATTAGGTTTCCAGAGCGGCTCTGAATCAATGGCATAAGTCATCTTGTCTCCTGTTTTTGTGCCGGCCCAGTGCGCCTGAGCCGATATTTGAACAAAGATACACCAAGCATGCCCCCCCAACTGTCATCGGCCAGACACTTGCCGAAGTTAGCGAAATCAAAGCAGACGCAGCCGAGCAGAGAACAAAAATCGGGCAATGGCTTGCCGCACTGGCGAACCCAAGGCAGCAGTAGCGATTGTTTGATGTGTTGATTATGCCGCCCCTTTGTTTTGCCTCTTTTGGTGGGCGGACGATTCGGTTTTTCCCTAAACCGTCGGTCGACCGTGACAATTTGCGGCATCTCTTCAACCGGCCGCAGCGAACCGGCGCAGCGGCAAAACATGCTGAGCCAAGCGTAATTAACTGATTACAGTCAATTTTTTACCGGCGCCACCGTCTTGGCGCCTTGCTCCCGGAAGGCTGGCACGGGAAGTGTTTATAGCTAAGCAACGGAAGATCCCGTTTTATCCAACCAAGGAGCGGCAAAATGAAAAACGTTCAAAAAGGTTTTACCCTGATCGAACTGATGATCGTGGTGGCGATTATTGGTATTTTGGCGGCTGTGGCTTTGCCGGCTTATCAGGACTACACGTTCAAGGCCAAATTTTCAGAGGTAGTATCAGTTGCAGCCTCATACCAAACTGCCGTTGCTACCTGCGCCCAAGAACTTGGCACAGTTACGGGATGCAGTCTTGGCACGAATGGAATCCCTGCCACCCAAGCAACCACCCATGTCGCCTCAGTTGGTGTGACGGATGGGACAATTACCGTAACCCCCACTGCGACCACAAGCGCCTCCTCAACTTTGATACTGATTCCTACCTTAGGCGCCAGCGCCTTGACATGGGCAAAAACAGGCAGCGGATGCTTAACGGCTCATTCGCCAGCCCCCATCCTTTGCAAGCTATAGGAACATAAAACAGGGGACAGACCACCATTTCCTAGTCTTCCCCTGAGCTTGACCGCAAAACCCCAGCCTCACCGCTGGGGTTTTTTATTGCCACGAGAAAAAACGGGGTCAGACTCGACATACCATGCCTAGTGCTCTTTACCCTCCTCGGAATCGTCCTGAAGGATCGTCTCGTAGTCCTGTCCACCGTAGAACATGCCGATAATGGAAACCAACTCGGCTTCCACGGCGAAGGCGATCACGGCACGCTTCTTGTAATTGATAATGCGTAGGCCTGGCCGCACGTCATCGCGCCTGGTGCCGCGATGGGGAAAGGTCCACAGGCTTTCGCAGTAGCAGACGATGGCCTCAGTGTAGCGTGCCGCAATGTCGGGCGAGGCCGCGGCTGCGATGTAGCGGTAAAGCGCCGCTAGCTGATCCTCTGCCTCGGGCGAGAAGACGACGCGATAGTTCATCGCGCCTTGGCGTGCTCGGCGGCCAGACGGTTGCGCACTTTGTCAGCAGTAACGGCACGCGAAGGGTCAGCCTTCAAGGCATCGTAAGCGGAGCCTACTTGGTCGCGCAGCCAACTTTCGACGGCTCGATCGCGTGCCAACAGAGCCCGCAGTCCGTCTCGGATGACTTCGCTTTCGGTGGCGTACTCGCCAGCCCGGACCTTGGATTTCACCACGTCGGCCATTTCGTTCGGTAGGGTGATGCTGAGTTGCTGCGTAGTTCGCATGATGCACCTCCATTAGTCTGAATGGGATTTAATCCTACTCGTTTGATTAGAAGAAGACAAACGTAGAAAAACGAAACGAAACGGGGTCAGACTCGACATAATCAATAATTCGATCTATCCTATTTTCTGATCAAACTCACTGGAACTCGCCACTCATGGCCCGACTTCCCCGTTACGCTACTCATAGGTTCACTTGCGTTACGGCCT
>CAZLPR010000097.1:0-7067 GCA_964561415.1 uncultured Dechloromonas sp.
AGTTGCGCCAGTTCCCGCTCGGCAATGCGCAGCAAGGCGGGGAGATCGAGGCGGCGAAAGAGCATCCATTCCTGCTTGGCCAGTTCGGCCAGCAGGTTGCGCCCGATGACGGGCATGTCGTTGCCAAAAGTATCGGCAGTGGCGCGGCCAAGCTCCTGGATCAGCGCGTTGTTGAGCAGGCCGGGATTACTTTCCAGTTGTACGGCCCAGACTTCGTCATCGTAAATGTTGCGCCCGAGCGAGGTGGTGAAGACGATGAGGGTGTCGCTGAAATCGACTTCCGCCGGCGCAATTTCGATGTCGTTTTTCAGATCGCCAGCATAGAAACCGCATTGATCGACCAGCCGCCCTTTGGCCAGCATGGGGGCCAGCACCTCCTGCACGTTGGGATGGGCCCGGTCGAAATCCTCGAAAATCAGCAGTGCGTTGGGGTTCTCGCGGACGAACGAGGTCAGGTCGCCGGGGCGCGCATTGGTGTAGATCTTGCGCAGGCCGATCAGTCCGGCAGCCTCGTTGTCATTTTGATAGGTGCCCATCGGAATGTGAAAGACCGGCCGAGTCTCCTCGCCACCTTCGAGCAGACCGAGGTGCTCGGCCGTGAAACTCTTGCCGCAGCCTTCGGGACCGACGAACACAAAGGTCTGCGGCTGGGGAGTTTTGCGCGGGCCGAGTTGCCGCAAACGCAGGGCGATACGCACCGCTGTTATGGCATGTTCCTGCCCGTAGACGAGGTTCAGGAGCTGCGCTTTCTTTGGCTCAGCCACGATTGGTGTTCTCAAAATTGTGGGGGTTGTCGAGGCATTGGGCGACTTCGACGTAGAAGCGGCGATAAGCCCAGCGTGGATCGTCGGCATCGCCGAGATGATCGCCAGTAACCACCAGGCCAACCCCGGCTATTTCGCGCGCCATGATCTTGCCGGCCAAACCCTTGGGTGGATGAGTGGGCCGGAGTTCGTCAGCCACCGCCTTGAGCATGCGCAGGCAGCTTTCACCAATCTGGCCAAGGAATAGCGCGTTGCTATCAACGCGAACCTGAACCGGGTTCCAGGTCTGCACCAGGGAGGCAACGGGGTTAAGCCCTTGCGCTACAGGATCGATGATTACATCCGACCAACTGGCATATTCGTTGTCGCTGCTGACCACCCAGCCATTCCAGCCACCTTCCTCTTGCACTGCGTCGAGCAGCACCGGTATTCGCCCGGCGATGGCTTGGCCACGGTGATGACCACTATAGGCGACCGACCATAACTGGCCAGCGGCGGCTTGCGGAGGCAAGGGCTGGCTTTGCTGCGCCACGGCATTCCGGATGGCGCCGTCCAGCCAGGGCGGCATGTTGATGGCTTCGTCGTTAACCTGTTCAACGGGCGCAACGGGCGGTGCCGATGCGACCTCAGCAGGGGTGCCAAACAGGCGCTCCTCGATGACATCTAACGGGGGGTATAAGTGAGTGCGTTTATTCATGGTGCGCCTCAGGCAAGCTTGCAGATCAGGCGCATCAGGACTTCGATGCTGCCGCTGTGGGTTTCGTCGAGCGGTTCGCCGATGGTCCTGGTCATGAAGCACCCAAGGTCTGTCTTGGCAAATTCGCTGAGGTCACGCTTGCGGGTCTTGCTCTGCCACAAACCGAGTTGCGTGACCGCAGTTTGGGCGGCGGCCAGTTGAGCCGGGTTGACCAGCCTGGCGATCGAGAGGTTGTCACCGGCGTAATTGCGAATCAGCAGGCGCTCCAGATTGCTCAAGGCGTCGACGAAGCGCCAGGCCTGGTCGCAGGCCTTCTCGGCAGAAAACCCTTGCGCCAGCAGCGTATCGACGATGGTCGGCTCCTGCCCGGCCACTTCTACCACCGGATTGGTGCGCCCTTCCTCATCTTCCCAGGACTGCGAGCGGTGCAGCGCCTGGCTCTGCGCCGAGCGTGACAGGCTGATCACGAAGCGCTGAAAGAAATTGATCAGCGCACCGTGATGCAATGGCATCTGACTTTTGAGCTTCTCGGGATCGACCTGCGCCCGGCTGAAAATTTTCTCGAAAAAATAGAGAGAAATCAGTTCATCGAACTCGTGCCCGGTTTCCGGCAATTTTTGGCGATTGCTGTGGCGCAGGATCAGCACCACCAGACGATACATCTCGCTCCATTGGACTTCGCTGAGTGCGCCCAGTTGCTGCCAGAGGACGGAAAGCTGCCTGTGCCTTGCCGTCTGGCTGTTGTCCCAGCTCGAATTCATGCTCCCCCCTTTTTATGGGCATGGATTATTCCAAATTTATAGGTCCAGCAGTAGGGCCGGGTCGAAATATATGGGTTCCACTTCGTAGCCATGAGGATTACGTGACTTGCACTGACGCAGCCTTTTGCCAGGGCAAGCCAACAACTCACAGTAAGCTGAAAATCAGCTTCTTCGCATTGCACCCAATGGTGCGATGACCCCGAGCAAGACAAGCAAACCGGCAATCCAGTAATGCCCCGTGCTCAACAGGCAAACCAAGAGAACCACTATCACAACCGGAAGCAAAGGGCCCAATCCGGCAATGATGAGCACGCCCCATAACCCGATCCACGCCATACCGGCAAGCAGAACCACATAGGGGAATACCCATCCCAACAAGAGCAGCGGAACGGAAATGCCATAAGCCAACCACTTTCGTTGTCCGACCAACTCGATGTAGTGTGCCATTTCGCCCTGATGCATCATCCTGACCATTTCGGTCGGCAGATAGGCTTCGATGGGCCAGTTGCCGGCAACGATCAGCAGAACCGCTCCCGCCACGCCAAGAGCGAAACTAACCGGCCAGAGGAAGATTTTCCTGATGGCCCGTCTGGCTTCTTTCTCTTCCATTTCCTCGATAAAGTTTTTGTGCGTCATTTTTTCATCATCATGTTATAAGGAACACCTCACACGGCCATCGAAGCTGCCGCAATTCCTGGACCGGAGTTCGCCACGTCGCCTATAGGCTTACTACCCGCTTCGGATTGAATTCGCGCCCTTCCCCCTCGAAGCCACGGGGGTTGGATAGCACCTGGCACTTGCCAATCCGGTAATCGCACGCTTGATGGAGGTGACCGTGAATCCAGAAATCCGCCAGTTTCACCAGATGATCAAGCCGACTGGCGTAGGCCGGGGTGGCCGGATGCGCTGCGTAATGCAGGGAAACAGAACGTACACTCGGCGCATGATGCGTAATTACTACGGTCTTTCCGGGAAAGGGTTTGGCCAGCTCTGCGGCCAGCCAGGAGGCGGCACGACGGTGCCAGCCTTGGGCGATTTCGGGCGATAGCCCGACCGAATAACCATCGGCGAAGCAGTGGATACGGCCGTCGAAATCCGGCACGTAGCGACTGGCATCGGCCTTAGCCCACATCTGCTCTTCCTCGTCGTCGCCAGCGAACAACGCGAAGTCGGTCCACAGGGTCGTGCCGAGGAAGCGGACGCCGTTGATCACGGTCGACGCCTTTTCCAGCAACAAAACGTTGGATTCCGCGGCGGCTTCACGCATGGCATTGGCAACACTGCCGACTTCGCCGCCATAGAACTCGTGATTACCCGCTACGTAAAGCACCGGGAGATCGGGAAAGTTCTGTTGCGCCCAGCGGATTCCTTCAACACCCTCGGCGATATCGCCGGCGAGAATCACCGCGTCGGTTTCCGGGGGCGGAGTGAGCTCAAATGGCTGGTATTCCAGATGCAGGTCGGAGAGAACAAGCAGGTTCATGATCGATCATCCCTTTCGTGATGATGCACGCCGCCTTCATCATAACGGCCCGCCAGGATCTGGCCGCCGTACATGTCGGTGACCCCCCGGAAACCGACGCCAAAGGCCTGGAAGCCGAACTTTTCATCGTAGGCGCGATAGTTCAGGCAATCGTGCTGGTGGCCGTGAAAGGCAAACTTGACCGCCAGCGACTGCGCCAGCGCGTCGATTTCCTTGAAGCCATACGGGTGACATGACGGCGCCTCATGGGTCACGAGGATGTCAGCATGCTGCCCATAAAGCTGGAACCAGTCGGCGTAGAAAATGGACGACATGTGTTTGCGCAGTTGCCCTTCCCGTACCAGTTCAGCCAGTTCGGGAGAGGGTTTGTGGTATTTGAGGCGGGCCAGCTCGCCTGCGGTCAACGCCTTTTTATGGCGAAATTTCTGCGCCACCATGTCTTCGTAAGTCAGAAAAATCGGGTCTTCCGGCGGATGCCAGATCTGCCCCCGAAAAACACCGCCCAGCCCGGCAACACGCACGCCGGCAATCTCGACCACGCGCCCGTGCAGATTGCGATCGGCCAGTGTCGACTCATAAAGATGACGATAGTTTTCCTGACTGTCCGTGTCGTGATTGCCGGGAATCCACCAGACCTCGGTCAGTGTCATCAACTCGGCAACGAACTGCTCAAAAGCCACCGGGCTTTCAATATCCCCAAGAAAAATGACGGCCGCCGGCCGCTCGTTCTCCAGGGCACGCATCACGTGTCGGATGTCGCCATGCACATCACCCAGCAGATAAATCATTGTTTGCTCCATCTGATCGCTTCATTCCATTTGGTTGATGACGGCGACGTCTTCCGGAAATCCGCCGTTGCGCGCCAATTCCAGCATGGCCACCGACATCTTGATTTCGGCCAGGGACGGCCAGGTCATCGGCACTGCCCCTTGGAAGGTTCGTGAGAAAGCCTTTCTCGCCTTCTCAATGTCTTGAGCCAGCACAATTGCGCATTGGGCGTCGTCTTCCTCGTCGTTCACCCCCATGATCAGAAAAACCTGGTCGTCCCGAGCTTCTATTCGTTTGTCCAAAGACATGGCAATCTCCTCAATCAGATGAAGCCGATACGGTGGGCTTTTTCGTTGCGCCGGGGCATCGACATGTCATCGGGCTGCAGAATTACCTGGCCTTCGTTGAGCTCGCCATGCAGGCGGTGGGTGCGGATGATGGCCAGTTCCATCGCATTGACCAGCAAGCGACGTGCTTCACGCGGCGTCAGACCGGCATGAATTAGCTTGCCCAGTGCCTCCGGCGGCAGATTTTTCGCAAACATGCCGCTCTTGTGGAACTGACGCTTCTCGTCGGCGTAGATACTGCCGAATACCGTCGCCAGTTGGTATTCGTTCGGCTTGCTGATCTCGAAAACCTCGAAACGCGACAGCAGCACCGGGCTGAGCGCCGCTTCCTCGTTGGCCGTGGCGATAAACAGCACACGCGACAGGTCGAGCGGCACTTCAACATACTGATCCACCCAGCGCGCCGCCGTTTCCGCCTCGAAAATCTGCAGCAAGGCGTTCTGTACCTTGTCCTCGGCCACCTTGTCGATTTCATCGACCATGATCAGCGGATTGGCAATTTTCGATTCCGACATGATTTCGCTGAACCGCGACGGCCCGGCACTCGCCCAGCTTTTGGCGAGGCCGGTGATATGCAGCTCCTGCGACGAGGCCGCGACCTGAACGCTATCAAAACTCATCTTGAGCGCTTCCGCCAACTGGCGGCAGAAATAGCTTTTGCCGACGCCTGGATCGCCGACCAGCAGCAGCGGCGAAAAGCGGATTGGGCTATCGCACAGGCGTTGCGCCTCCAGTTTGCGCAGGATGTAATCGATCACGCCGCCGAAATTGGGCAGTTTGCCGTGCAATTGAGCGACCGCATCAACATGTTTTTGGCTGGCGTGCAGCATGAGTTTCGGCTGGCGCAGCTTTTCCAAGGTCGGCAAGCTGCCACCGTCACCTGAATTGCGCGTTGGCTCCCGGCTGATCCGCCCCGCCATGGCTTCGTCGTCACAGAGTTGGAAATTGCCGGGGATCTGGCCTCCCATTTTTTCAGCGACAGCTTCCGTGTCGCGCAAGCTCCTCAACTCATGGCTGCGCTCAAGTTCGAGCAGGTATTGCTCCGGCAGTTCACTGAGGCTCCCCGGCCGTTTCTCGCGAACGTATGCCATGATCTGAGCGTCACTGCGCTGGTTGGCCTGTTGCCAGACCTCTGAATCGAGCTCCTTGACTTGTCCTGCCGGCTGCACGCTCAGCGGAATGAAGCGCACAAAATGGATCAGGCCGCAGCCTTGAGGCAGACAGACAAAATCGAAGGGCACGGTGAACGCGCCAAAACGCTCCAGAAGCCGTCCCTGAAATGTATGCAATTCACGCTTGGACAGCCGGACAACACGGACCAAGAAGCCCTCTTCGACCGCAAACACTTCAACCCGGGATTGCAGACGTTCCGAATAACGGATGGGAAAGCCGCAACCGGATTTTTCGACCAGTTCACGCATGTCGATGCGGGGTAGATACATCTTGCCCGCACTGCTCACCGGCAACCGCAATCCGCCAGCTTGCCAATATTGACCAACAAAGGGATTGTCCTCGCCAGGGACGCGAACACTGGGCCGGGCAATTTCGTCTTCAACGGTTTCTTCGCTCATCTTCATTTCTCCTCGTACAGTGTTCATAACGAGGGATCGCAGAATTTTTCGAAAAAATATTGGTAACCGTCCGGGCGACTGAGACGGTATTCAACGTCACGCCGTCATGTCGAATGGCTCGACTGCGTCCACCAAATCGACCGCGAGACGCCCAATGGAATGGCAAGTTGACGATCAGATAGCAGTCATTGGCTCAACGCAACTTTGATCCATCCGAATGTCTCTTCATGGCCGAACTCAGCCTGACAACAAGAGAGCACTCGAGCAGATCATTTCTGCAGATCGAGATCAGCGCCAATGGCTAGTCAACTAGCGTGAGATTCCGCAACCGGCGGCGTCTATCGCACAATCGGGCGTCATCAGCCCGAACGGTAAGATTTGGCTCACAATATTATGCCAATGGCGTGACGCCAAGCTACCTTACTGCCATACTGCCCGGCAGTATCGGCTGGTCAGGCATCGACGGCGTTCGGCGCCTGTTCCGTTCATTCCCTGGCCAAAATCAAGCAAACAAATCGAGGCTGCCGCCTTGCGCGGCGGCTACCTTGAGAGGAGTTCGAAATGCATGCAAACGAAGCTGTTCGCCACCAATCACCCGCCAGGAAGCCGGGCCGGGGCTGGCTCAACGCCTTCGCGCTGACGCTGTTGCTGGCCCTGCCGGTAACTGCCTCCGCCG
>CAZLPR010000098.1:0-7029 GCA_964561415.1 uncultured Dechloromonas sp.
CGCGCCTCCACCGTGCCGATGCCGAACAGCGCCGGTGTGATAGCCCGTGATTCCACGCTTGCCACCGTCACAGCGACCGGGGCGAGCGGCCCTGATCGCAGACCGACATAAATAAAAAGCACCAGCAAAGGAATGATGACGGCAAGCAGCGCCAGGGTGCGGCCTTGCAAGGGTAACTTTTTCATTGCGCACTCCTTATGCCACGCCGATAAATTGCAAAGACGCGCGGCGCATCGCGGTGCATACGTCCCACATCACCCGCCAACAGCGATTGCATGACCAAGCCCTGGATCGTGCCAATGAACAGCGTTGCCGCCGCCTCGTTGTCAAGCGAGGGAGACAACTCGCCGCTGGCCTTGCCTTTCTCGATGAGACGATGCAAACGTTCGCCGTAGCGCTGAATCAAGGTTTGCACCATGCGCTTGGCCGGTGTCGATTCGGCACGCTGAAGCTCACCAAACATCATTCTTGGCACGCCTGGGTGCTCAGCTACGAATTCGATATGACTCATGAACATCGCCTCCATGGCTGCCAAGGGCGAATCGATTCCTTGTGCGGATCGATCGATTCTGGCTAATAGGCGCTCTGCTACCCACTCCATGACCGCCTGCCAAATGGCTTCCTTGTTCGGGAAGTGCCGAAACAGCGCACCCTGGGTCAAGTTCATGTGTTTAGCGATAGCCGCAGTGGTTATCTCGCTTGGGTTTTGTGAACCGGCAAGCGCCACGACGGACTCGACAGTTACGGCACGACGTTCATCGGCCGGCAGATGCTTTGGATGGGTGTCCACGAGCACTCCTTGTAAGATAGTAATTGATTACTATCTTACCACAAGAGGCAACTCAAACAAGAGAAAACCCGACGTACTCGTCAATATCTAGAGTCTGCAATGGGCTTAACGTGCTTTATTTTCCGTTTTCTGAGACGTCCCCACATATTGCGAATCTGGCACACGCGTGAAAATCGGTAGCTGACCTTGCATCATGCCGATTGTATTGCACAGGCTGCCAACAGCAGGAAGCCATGGGTCAGGATTCGGCCAGAAGCGGAAATTCAGGAGCGCCAGATAGCAGCCATCGGAACGACTGCAGCACTCCAAAAGCTGCCTCTGGCGCAATTCACACAACTCGGCCATTGCCGCCATTGGCCATTACTTCTAAGTACGTCGGCAACACGCTGGTTTGCGGACGCTGTTCGGAATTTTCGGGTCAATGGCAGTAGTTCCGGTATACCTATGATGGTTGACACGTAACTACGTTGGATGTTGGAGCCTTCAGCGGAATCGGGGAAGAGATAACATGGCTCATCGTCGTCTTTTCAGAGTAACCAATAACTATTGATGGATACAGGGTAAAGAGAGTGTAAAGCGTGTTTTTCCTCCTTCCGAATTGACGCCCACATCCCCGCCGTGAGCGAACACAATAGATTGGGTAATCGCGAGCCCTAAGCCTGAATTTTCTGTCGTGCGCAGGCGCGAACTGTCGACACGGTAGAAACGATCGAACAGACGAGGTAAATGTTCGGCCGGGATGTCGCTCCCTGTGTTCTCGACCGAGACTAGAATCCCGCCTTCACTGTTTTTTTCGACTCGAACGGTAACTTTGCCCTCGTTCGGCGTATGCCGCAGTGCATTTGAGAGCAGATTGCTGACAGCGCGGCGCAGCATCAATCGGTCTCCGACGATTTGGCCGCCACCAGAGAGCGACAAAGCAATCGCTTTCTCTTCGGCAAGCACGTCGTAATACTCCAGCAGGTCGCCGATTTCCTCGGCGAGATCAATCGGCTCCTGGTTTGGGATGAACTGATTGTTGTCGGCCTTGGCCAGAAAGAGCATGTCGGAAATGGTACGCGACAGGCGCTCGAACTCTTCTGCATTCGACGCCAGGATGTCCCTATAGTCGTCCGCCGATCGTGCTTTCGAGAGCGTGACCTGGGTCTGGGTCAACAGATTGCTGACCGGCGTTCGCAACTCATGGGCCAAGTCCGATGAAAAATCCGACAGACGCTGAAAGGACTCTTCCAGGCGCGAAAGCATGCCATTCAGGGTATCGGCCAGATCAGCCAATTCGCGTGGGATGGCTTCGACCGGCAAGCGGGTATGCAGGCGATTGGCGGTAATCTCGGCAGCCTGGCGCTTAATGGCCAGCAACGGCAATAGGCCGCGCTGGACGACAAACCAGCCGAGAAACCCCATCGCCAGGGTTGCCATGCTCATGAACCCCCACAAGGTCTGCCGGAAAGAGGTCATGAAGTGCTCGTGATGAGTGATTTCGGTGGCAATTGCCACGGTGTAACTACCGCCGCCATCGGTGCCTAGCTTGACCATCGAGGAAATTCCCCGCCATGGCTGGCCATCGTTACTATTCCATTTGGCGGGCTGCTCGCGCTTTGATGTCGCGCCAATGCTTAGTAGTTCCTGCGGAAAGACCATGGATTCGTTGGCATACAGTGTTTCGCCATTCTGGTCATAGACAGCAACGATCAGCCCATGATGCCCCGTCAGCGCATCATCCAATTGCTGGGTCAGCGTCTCTTTCGGCTGACTACCCGGATTTCGTTCCAGGATATGCCTCGTTAACTGCATTTTTCCATTCAATACATTCAAATCCTGCTCTTCGAAGTGGCGTTCAACCGCATTGCCAATAAGCAGGCCAAGTAGGAACAGCACAAAGGCCGAGGCCAGCGCAAACAGCAGGGTCAGGCGAAGCGTCAGTGAGGGACTGCGGGTTGGGGTCAATCAATAATCTCCAAAACATAGCCCATGCCACGCACAGTACGAATCAATTTGGGTTCGTATCCTTCGTCGATCTTGACCCGTAGGCGCTTAATCGCGACCTCTATGACGTTGGTGTCGCTGTCGAAATTCATGTCCCAGACTTGGGAAGCTATCAATGAGCGTGGCAACACCTCACCCTGACGGCGGAGCAACAGTTCGAGCAAGGCAAATTCCTTGGCGGTCAGGTCAATTCGTTTCCCGGCCCGATTGACCCGGCGGCGCAGCAGGTCAAGTTCGAGGTCGGCGGCGCGCAGAAACTCGGATTCCTTGGCTTTTCCGCCACGACGCAAAAGAGATCTGACGCGAGCCAACAGTTCAGAAAACGCAAAGGGCTTGACCAGATAATCATCTGCTCCCAATTCAAATCCTTTGACTCGATCTTCCACCTGGTCACGTGCCGTCAGAAACAGCACCGGCATTTCCTTGCCGGCCCGGCGAATGCCTTGCAACACCTGCCAGCCGTCGATACCCGGGAGCATGACGTCGAGGATCGCCAGATCGTAAGCCTCGGTCAGCGCCAGATGTAGTCCGTCGAGGCCGTTGATAGCCAAATCCACGACGAAGCCCGCCTCAACCAACCCCTGCTTGAGGTAGGTCCCGGTTTTGGTTTCGTCTTCCACCACAAGAATTTTCATCGCTCTCTCCGCCATCCATTGGCTATTGATGGCGCATTTTCCGTCGCTTTTGAAGGCTAAATGCCTAGATTACGGAAATGTAATCCACAAGTCAGCAAGATGTTGGTTTGGCGATCGCAAGATGTCGGCCATCGCCGCAAAAGGCTCCTTGTTTTCTCAACGAAGGTAAAAGATATGCACAAACTATTTTTGGGCGCACTGGCTGCCGTTGGTCTAGGTGCCGCGACAGCAGGCGGTGTCGTCATGGCCGGCATCGTCGATGTCGGGGCCGATACCCCTCATAGTTCCTTCACCTACCAGGCGCTGACGTTTGCCCGCGAAAGAGCCATTGCCAGCCGCACCGGTGATATCCAGGTTCCGGCTGATCTTGCCGATCCCGAGCGGGTCCGACGCGGGGCGGGCAATTATGCGGCCATGTGCGTCAATTGCCACTTGTCGCCGGAGGCTCCCGACTCGGAAATACGCAAGGGGCTCTATCCCACGCCACCCAATCTCTCGGAGAAGCCGACATCACCCCCTTCACGTGATGCCGCCCGCGATTTCTGGATCATCAAGCACGGCATCAAGGCTTCCGGCATGCCTGCCTGGTCGAAGGGCGGCATGGAAGACGAAGCCATTTGGGATCTGGCAGCCTTTCTGCAAAAGATGCCTTTGTTATCGGCACCCGCTTATGAGCAACTGGTGGCGGCGAGCGACGGGCACTCGCATGGCGGAGTCGCGGGCCACGACCATGGGCATGACGACCACGAAGCAAAGCCTGCCGAGGTGCCTGAAAAGCCGGCGGGCAAGAGTAAAAAAGCCGACGGTCACGACCATGGAGCGCACAAGCACTAAGCGGTCAAACATTACAAAAATGTAATCAGCGGGACAGCCAATTGTTGGCATTGGCTATCCATACTGACGCCACTCGATTCAAACAGGAGCCTCGCCATGCGTAACCCCGTCCTTGTTCTCGCCTTGATCACAGCCTTCGGTGCCGGCCTTTCCTCCGCCGCAACGGCAGGCGAAATGGTCGATGTCTACAAGAGCCCGAACTGCGGTTGCTGTGGCAAGTGGATTGACCACCTGAAGGACGCGGGCTTCGAGGTTCGCGCGCACAATGTCATGGACGTCCCAGCAGCCCGCAAGCAACTGGGGATGCCAGACCGCCTCGGCTCCTGCCATACCGCCAAGGTTGCCGGTTATGTGGTCGAAGGCCACGTGCCGGTTGCCGACATTCAGCGTCTGCTCAGAGAAAAACCGAAAGCCCTCGGCATCGCGGTGCCCTCGATGCCCCCCGGTTCGCCAGGCATGGAAAGTTCGAAACCCGTTCCCTACAACACGCTGCTGGTCCAGTCTGGCGGTGAAACCAGCATTTTTGCAAAACATTGATCCCAACAGGAGAAACCCATGAAAACACTCATCACCGCCTCCCTGATTGCCATTGCCTCACTTGGCGCTGTTTCGGTCCAGGCTGCAGGTGACCATGCCGGCCATGCCATGGCCGCACCGGCCGCAGAAATGCAAATGGTCGACGGCCAGGTTAAAAAAGTGGACAAGGCCGCTGGCAAGGTGACCTTGTCACACGGCCCGCTGACCAACCTGAACATGCCAGCGATGACCATGGCCTTCAAGGTTTCCAATGCCGCCTGGTTGGACCAAATGAAGTCCGGCGATAAGATTCGCTTCATGGCCGACACCGTGAATGGTGCCATCACCGTAGTCCATTTCGAACCAGCCAAATAACAAGATCGACTGGCGGCGAGAGGGTGATTCCATTTCGCTGTCAGCATGTTCCATAAAATAAATATTTGAGGGAGGTCACATGCGCCGACTCAGGCCGTTACCCATTTTGATCCTGTCGCTTGCCATCGCCTTTGGCGCGCCCGTGTTTGCCCAAGAGGCCGCCCTCGGTGCGAACGTCGACAGCCTGATCAATTACGCCAAGACGCGCAATCCGGAGTACGCCGCGATGCAGGCTGAGGCCGAAGCATCGGGCGAGCGGGTGACGCCAGCTGGTGCCTTACCAGACCCAAAGTTTCGTACCGAGTTACGCGACATCACCCGAATGGGCGAACAAAACGCAACACTCGCCCCGAGTCGCGTCGGTAGCACCCGTTACCTGTTGATGCAGGACATTCCCTGGTTTGGCAAACGCGACCTGAAGCGTGAAATTGCAGAACTTGAAGCCGACGGCGCCAAGGGACGTGCGCTGGGGACCTGGGCCGATGTGGCCGGGCGGATCAAAGTCAATTTTGCTCAGCTTTATTACGTGCACCGGAACGAGCAATTGACCCGGGAAATCCTCGACCTGATGACCCGTCTGGAAAAAGTCGCCCAAGTACGCTATTCCGGCGGCCTGGCGGCACAGCAGGATGTTATCCGCGCTCAGGTCGAGCAGACCAATATGCGCAACGAATTGATTGCGCTGGAAGCCGAACAGCACAACCTGCATGCCCGGCTGAACGCCTTGCTGGCCCGCCCAAACAACGCGCCGTTACAGGCGCCAACCCAATTGCGCAAACTGCCGGCTCCGGTAGCGCTGGATTATGCTGCGCTGGAAGAACGTATGCGCACCCGCAACCCGCAACTGTTCACCGACGAATCGAAAATCAAAGCCGCCGAGAAATCTCGCGACCTGACCTACAAAAACCGCTATCCCGACTTTACCTTGGGTGTATCCCCCATTCAGTACCAGAACGCGATCAAGGAATGGGAGTTGATGTTCGAACTGAATATCCCGCTGCAACAGTCTTCGCGGCGATCGCAGGAGCGGGAATCCGAGTCGATGCTCAATGCCGCCCGCTCACGCAAGGAGGCCACCACCAACCAGGTCTCCGCCGAACTAGCCGAGGCGCTGTCCGGCATTGAAGCCGCCCGTCGCACGGAAAACCTGCTGGCCAACAGCCTGCTGCCGCAGGCCGAACTGACCTTCAAGGCAGCGCTGGCCGGCTACGAGACCGGCAAGGTAGATTTTGCCACCTTGCTCGATGCCCAACGCCAAATCCGGCAGGCCAGACAAAACCAGCTTAAGGCCCAAGTCGACGCCCAGATGCGTCTGGCCGAAATCGAACGTCTTTTAGGGGAAGATCTATGAACAAGGGTGCGGGACTGACCATCGGCGTTATTGCGGTTGCCGTGGCCGCCGGTAGTGGTTACTGGCTGGGCGGACGTGGCGGCGCCTCCCATGGCGATGCGGCACAGGTCGCCAGCGTGCCAGCCGAACCGGCCAAGAAAGAAAAAAAACTGCTCTTCTACCGTAACCCGATGGGGCTGCCCGACACTTCGCCGGTGCCCAAGAAAGACCCGATGGGGATGGATTACATCGCGGTCTATGAGGGAGAGCAGGACGACGAACCGGCATCGGCCAACCAGATCAAGATCAGTACCGAGAAGGTGCAGAAGCTGGGTGTGCGGACGGAAGCCGCCCAATTGCGCGTCCTTGACAAGGTGGTCCGCGCCGCCGGTCGTATCGAACCGGACGAGCGCCGCATTTACGCGATCTCTCCCAAGTTCGAGGGCTACGTCGAGCGCCTGCACGTCAATGTCACCGGTCAGTCGGTCGGCAAGGGGCAGCCGCTGTTCGAGGTTTATAGTCCGGAACTGGTTTCCGCCCAGCGCGAATACGCGATTGCCGCC
>CAZLPR010000099.1:0-2216 GCA_964561415.1 uncultured Dechloromonas sp.
GTTAAGCTGGTTGCTGAAATGCTCGGCCTGAGCGATGGCGACGAAGAGGATGTGTTGATCCGGCTGATCGACGAGTTTCTGGCTTTGAAGAATGCCTGAGCCGGCGCTGATTGATGACGCCATGCCTTTCGTTAGCGAGGCCGGGCAACGGGGACGGAGGGGGCGCTGTAATAGCCGGCCAGCGCTGCCCCCCGGCTGGCTCCTTTGCTGCCGGAAAGTATGAGCGCTCGGCAATTTCCGGCGCTTCATGACACTTTCTGAGCGATTCCATCAATATGCTCGGTAGTGTTTTTCGGTGGATGCGTGGCATCAACGGTGGTGCCGCAGGTGTCGTGGCAATCGACATCGCCGAGCACCCCGGCTATCCTCGCCGCTTTCTTGAATGACGCAGAGGATTTGAGCAATGGGACAGGCAAAACAACGCGGTACGGCCGAACAGCGCGCAGCTCAGGCGCAAGCCAAGGTTGAGGCGACGCGACCGGATAAACTGGTCTGCAATGGTTGTAGCGCCGATGTGACGACCATACACCCGGTCAGTACGCGCGGTTTGCGCGGTATTGATGCAATCTGGGTCGGGCAGTGCGAATGCGGCCAGACGACCTTCGCTGCCTCCGGTGAACCGAAAGCGGTGGAAGCTTTCTTCTTCGCCCTCAGCGAAAACACCGAACTGACCCTGGGCAGTCAGACCAAGGAAGGCGAGCAGCACAAGACGGCCTGAGCGCCGTCAGTCCTACCGAAGCAGTGCAAGCGGCCGCGCGGGCTTGCCGGGCTGATTGTTCGGCCGGGTATAGGGGCGTCGGCTAGCGGCATTGTCGAGTTTGTTGCTGTCGGAAACGGCGCAAATCTATGCCGAAAGTCCTGTCGTGCGGTATGTTGCCGGCCAGCAAATATTGCCCGTTCCGCCCCGCGCCCGGCGTCCATTGAATGTCGTCACGCCGAAAATACATCCCGAACCAGGTTGTCGATTTCCTTGGCGGCGCAGTATTTCATGCCAGGCTTTCGCTGCGGTCAACCGTGTATCTGGCCAGAAATTTATCGGGGAGCCAGCTGACCTGGCGGAATGCAAGCTCGGCCCCGGCATCGAGAATTGCGGCACTGTACTGGTAGCCGCATCCGGTTAGCGAGTTCTGGAAAAAGCGGCCGTGCGGATCAATCATGATGTAAGACTCGACCATGTCGCTATTGTCTTCGGCACTGATGATGCGGTTCTGCGCTGGGTGACGATTAACGAAGTCCGCAAACTCGTGGTCGGTGATGGCGAGGTCGCTGCTCACTGTCGGCAGCATGCGCAGCACTTTCCACTTGTCCGGCGCCAATCGGCGAATGAGCGGGGTCATGTCCTCGGCATGGTTGAGGGCGTTCACCACCGTGTTGATTTTCAGGCGCAAATCGGGATTCAGTTTTCGCGCAAGCTCGATGATGGGTACCAGTTCGTCCAGCGAGAGAACGCGCGACTGCCGGTCGGTTCGGCCGATTTCACGGTTGGTCGAAGGCTGCGCCGAGTCCAGGCTTAGGCCAAGCACTGAAAGCTGGGGCGCCAGCTCGACCATTAATGGCCGAGTCAGCCGGCTGCCATTGGTAATCAATGAGACATCGAAGCCGATCTCTTTGGCCTGTGTGGCAATCCGGATGATTTCCCGGCTGTAAAGCAGCGGTTCGCCACCGGCCAGACTCAAGCGAAGCGACTGCCATTCCATGCCCAGACGGGCATGGTTGGCGGGGATCGGGGCGAACAGGCGATAAATTTCCGCCAGTAGCGCGGCACTGGCGTCGGAGTCACGGATGAGTTCCTTGCCCGTTCCATCCGTGTGCCATTTTGAATAGCAGTAACGGCAGCCATAATTGCAGGCCTCAGTCAGGTGCCAGTTGATGACCAGTTCGCCGGGTTGGGCGTAGCGGGAAATCACAGCCATTCCCCCCGCTTGTTGATGAACCCCCATTTGCCGTTCTGGCGAACGGCGGCCTTGCCGCTTTGGAATTCCCTGGCATCTTCGAATCTCGGCTGGATCACCCACTTCTGCCTTTCATTGACGAATCCCCAGCGCCCGCCCTGGGTTTGAACGGGGGCGAGCCCCTCGCTGTAGGAGCGGACATTGCGGTATTTCGGGCCGGAGGTGCCGCAGGCGTTCAGTGCGAGCACAGACAGGGAGAGCAGAGCGGCGATGAGTTTTTTGAGCATGGATTTGAACTTTCTGGCGATAGCCTTTTGTACGGGC
>CAZLPR010000099.1:2237-7002 GCA_964561415.1 uncultured Dechloromonas sp.
GGGGCGGGCGGGTTGTTGCCGCGTCCAGGGCCGGAAGGGTTGCCGGTTTTGCTAGGGGCGTTTTTGAGATGAGTGGTCATGGGTTTTCTCCAAAATAGCCCTCGGTTGAAATTCTTGTGTCGATGCTGAGGGCAGGCTTCGCACAAGGCCTGGTGCGTTTGCATTTGGCGAGGCGGAGTGTGAAGTGAAGAAAAGTGCACTGCAATGCTCGTTCCATCGGTGCTGCATTGGTGCAGTGCAGGTGTAGCTTGTCTCTAATTCAAGTTACAGTTCTCGTCGTCGCAAAACGGAGAATCTCGATGTCAGGCACGGTGCGTTCAGCAAAGAAATATTCAGAGTTCAAATCGAATAATCACTTGGCTAGAGAGTTGATGGAGTCCTATCCTGGCGTGGAGTGGGGGAAGGATTTCCGTTCGCTAGGAAACAAAATCGGTGAGCTGGACAAAGGCAAAGCTACTTGGTGGTTGAACAACTCCGAGAAAGCCAAATGCTTGGTCGAGTTACTTGAGGTCTCACCCGAAGACCTTGGCTTGCATGGAAAGGCACAGAAGGGAGTATTTGGATTTCAGGAATTTCCCGAACTTCCCCCGCTCGATTTGAAGCGTGAGGAGTATTGGGGGCTAGCAGAAGAGGTGCTTGATCCAGCACAGGTGACGCTTGGTTCTGTCGAAAAGGGCAGTCTCGATCACTGGTTTAGCAAAGCACTAATTGGTAGTTGGCGTCCGCCGCATGAAATGGACTGGTTGTGTATTTCAGATGAATTACATCGCCAACTTTTATCGAGAATGCTGGAAGCAACGGCGCATCACGAGGTGATTTTTGTCGAAACATTGGCTGATGCGGCAGTTCGGCTCGCTAATCCGAAGCCGCTGATTGTTTCCGTGGGCCACGATGGCGGAGATCAGGATTTGCTGGCTTTGGCCGGTCGACCGCAAGATGCAGGTCTTTTGGTTATCGCGCCCTTCACGCTGACTCAAAGGGAGGAGACCAGTTCAGCGGAGTGGGATGGCTGGGAGAGCAGAACTACCCAAGGATTGCAAGGCCGAAGGTTCGATCTGACGGCACCCAAGTGGTCGTTTGGAAGTGGCCTGAAGCGCTGGACCCTCAGAAAATTTCCGGATTGGCGCGAGCGATTGCTGGCGTGGGTCGAGGTTCGCTTGAACCGTGCAGGTGGCGATACCTTCTTTAGTGCGCAAGCAGTCGTTGATTGGCTGAAACGCTTTGATCCTTTAGCCGTATGGTTTCGTACGGCATCCGATGTCATGCAACTTTGCCGGCTGGCGCATCTCGACTCGGAAAAGCGCTTGCCCGATTCAAGTGATTCCAATGCCGGCAGTCGCTTGGTGCAATTGCTGTTCGCGCGCGAATCTTCGTCGCGTGTGTTTCGGATCAAGCAGTTGGCGAATGCCCGTTGGCAACGAAGCGATGTGCCTTGGCAGGGGAGTCTGCCGCTCGATACTTGGTCGGCTATCTCGGTTGCCGAGGCCGCCTCGGTTTCCAGGTCTGCGTTAGACGAGATTGTTTCCGGGGCAACCGTTGGTGAGCGAAAAAAAGCGGCAGATCGCGTGGCGTACATGCTGGAGGCCGGCGATCCTGAAGCGCTGTTGAGCAGCGGATTGCTTACCGAGAGCAGGCAGGGGCTTTTCGACTTTCAGCACCCTACTTTTGCAGGGCTGCTAATTCGTGATCGCTTGATGGAGAAAATTGCTACGGAGTCACCGGGCGAATGGGCAATGAATTGCTTTGATCCGGACCGACGTTTACTGGTCGATGCTGCATTGGATGCGGTTTCAATGGGGAGTCTCGTCAATGCGGCGGAGCGAGTGGCGGCCGAGCCAGAAAATTCTGCCCAGGCAATTGCTGCCTCAGAGGCGATATTCACGGCAATCGGGAGGCGGATTGCGAATGAGGAGGTTATTCCTCCCGCCTTGTATTTCATAGGCAAGCTGGTTCTGCAGCGACTTGATACGTCAGACGATTGGAGTTTCGCTGAGCCGTGGTCTCGTTCGGTAATATCGGTCGACGAACAGTTGGCCTGGGTGGGGGCATGCTGGTCGTGGAGTTTGCTTCCTGATGTGTCTGTCATGGTTGGCTCGTCTTGGCTTTTTCCCGGTTGGGCCAATGAGTTGTCTGCCCCCCCATATTGGCTAACGGCATTTGTTCCCGATCAAGAGGAAGAACAGGCATCTCCTGCATTAAGGCGCTTCCTTGGGGTAGCTTATCAATGGACAAAGGAACTGGATGCTCCGATTGAGGATGGCCCGGCAATGCTCCTTCTTCCCTTCCTGGGCAAGGCAGCGCAGGGTGTGTTATCTGCTGAAAGTGCTTGGTGGAAGGCTTTGATTGGCCTGAAATGGGCTGAGAGCTTGCTGCTTGAATCCTTCGAGATATCTGGAGAAGAGGCTGCACGTCGTTTGTGGCCATCGTTTCTCGCCGCAGAGCGAGAGGTGCTGTCAGAGAAGAATGCAGAAGATAAGTACAATTTTCCGTATATGAAATTTAGATATTCCCGCATTCGTTTCTGGTTGCTTCGGCAGTTGAAGGCGACTGAGGTATTGATGGGTCTAAGTGACGCCGACCGTATTTATCTCGGCCATACCCCGGAATCATTGCCGCCAGAGGTTCGAGCGCCGCTGCTCCAATCCTTGGTTGCTTGCTCTCCAGTGAAGTGGCTTTCTGAGGCATTGCCATTTTTTGAGCGATTTGGCTTTCATGCTGCGCCGGCACTGGAGGCGTACTTGGCGCATGAGATATTGGGGTTTGCTGCTGCTCAGTGTTTGTGGCGCTGGAATGCCGAGCGGGCTGCAAGCCTGCTTGTCCAGGGGGCGAGTATTTCGTTGGAGGTGCGGAAAACCTTGTTTTCGCAGTGCCCTGAGCAATATTTTTCGAAAGCTATTGAAGCGTTGTCGGTGGTGCCTGCGCTGTGTGATGCAGAGGAGCGAAAACAGTGGGTCAGAAAATACCTGCCTAGTTCCGGCCCATATGCAGCGAATGCGCTTGCGCTAATGGATGTTGAGTGACATCAAGGCGGTGCCTAAACGAAAACGCCTCCATTGCGGAGGCGCTTTGATTTTTGGCTGATTTTTCCGGTTGACCGTGGCAACCCTTACAGAATCATCCCCGCCCCAACCGTATTGTTATTGCTTTCATCAATAATGATGAACGCCCCTGTCCCCCGGTTTTCCAGGTAGGGGTCGGCGAACAGCGGTTGGGCCAGTTTGAAGGTGACCTGCGCGATGTCGTTCATCGCCAGCTTTTCGGCCGGTACTTTTTCCAGCGTATTGACGTCGAGACGGTGGTCGATGGCGGCCAGCTTGGCCTTGCTATCGCGCGTCGTGTGGCGGATCAGATAGGTGCGGTTGCGGTCCATCGGTGCTTCGGCCATCCAGCAGACGGTGGCTTCGATCTGTTTGACGGCGGCCGGCACTTCGCTGGATTTGACGATCATGTCGCCGCGCGAGGTGTCGATTTCGTCGGCGAGCAGAATGGTGATCGATTGCTCGGTGATCGCTTCCGGAATATCGACGCCGCCGATCTGGATCGCCTTGACGGTCGAGGTCAGGCCATTCGGCAACACGGTGACGGCATCGCCGACCTTGATTGTGCCGGCCTCGATGCGACCCATGAAGCCACGGTAGTCATGCAGATCCGGATTGGCCGAATCCTGCGGTCGACACACATATTGCACCGGAAAACGGAACTTCTCGGTGTGCTCGGTGTGGGCGGCCGGGGCCACTTCCAGCATTTCGAGCAGGGTTGGGCCTTCGTACCAGTTCAGCTTGTCGCCGCGGTCGACAATCATGTCGCCGTTCAGCGCCGAGAGCGGGATGAAGCGGATGTCTTCGATACCGACCTTGGCGGCGAATTCAAGGTATTCGCCCTTGATGCGCTCGTAGGTTTCCTGCGCGTAATCCACTAAATCCATCTTGTTGATGGCGACGATCAGGTGCGGGATGCCGACCAGCGCAGCCAGTTTCGAGTGACGGCGGGTCTGGGTCAGGACGCCCTTGCGCGCATCGATCAGGATGATCGCCAGGTTGGCTGTGGAAGCGGCGGTCACCATGTTGCGGGTGTACTGCTCGTGGCCCGGCGCGTCGGCGATGATGTACTTGCGGGTGCCGGTCGAGAAGTAGCGGTAGGCGACGTCGATGGTGATGCCCTGTTCGCGCTCGGCCTGCAGGCCGTCGGTGAGCAGCGACAGGTCGACGGCGCCCATGCCGCGTTTTTCCGAGGTGCGGGCGATGGCGCTCAGCGTGTCGGCGAGGATGGTCTTGGTGTCGAACAGCAGGCGCCCGATCAGCGTGCTCTTGCCGTCATCGACGCTGCCGCAGGTCAAAAAGCGCAGCAGGCCATGGTCTTCAATTTGTTCAGAGGCGGACATAGTGGTTTTCGTCAAAAGTGAGTATTCAATCCCAGATGGCCTGGGGAAATTGTTGGCGGATACGTTCATCCGCTGTGACCAGCCAGCCACCGGCGGCAATGGCCTGGCCAACGATCAGGCGGTCGAACGGGTCGCGGGTCCAGGTTTGCGTGCCGGCCGCTTGCGCAACGGCGTGAAACGGTGTTTGGTCAATGTGCAGCGGCAAGCCGCTCAGGGCATTGAGCACGCCGGCGCTGCCGACCTTGATGCGGCCGATTTCGTGCAAAAAATCCAGTTCCAGCGCGACCATCGGCGAAATGGCCAGCCAGCCTTCTTCAATCGCCGCCACCGTCTTCGCCGGAAAGCTGCGGCGCTTTTCAGCGCACAGCCAGACGGCGATGTGGG
>CAZLPR010000100.1:0-5719 GCA_964561415.1 uncultured Dechloromonas sp.
TTTCCGGCATGGGGGAAACCTCGAAGCTGCTCGCTGAATATCATGAAGTGGCGCATCAGATGGGCGAAGCCGATGCTGATTTTGAGGTGCTGATGGCGCGCATGGAAACCTTGCAGCACGAACTGGATGCACGCGGTGCCTGGGCTTATGAAGCGCAGGCCGATCAGGTGATTGAACGTTTCGGGCTGGATCCGGAGGCCAAGGTCGGCACGCTTTCCGGTGGTCAGAAAAAGCCGCTGGCGGTGACGCCGGAAGTGTTGTTGCTCGATGAGCCGACCAACCACCTCGATATTGCGACGATTGAGTGGCTGGAGAATTTGCTGATCGAGACCAACGTCACGCTGTTTTTCATTACGCACGACCGCTCTTTTCTTGACCGTGTTTGCACGCGCATCGTTGAACTGGATCGGGGCAAGCTTTCCAGTTTCCCCGGCAGTTTTGGCGAGTACCAGCAGCGCAAGGAGCAACTGTTGCACGAAGAAGGCTTGGCGAATGCCCGGGCCGACAAGTTGCTCAAGGAGGAGGAGATCTGGATACGCAAAGGGGTTGAGGCGCGCCGCACGCGGGCGATTTTCCGCGTTCAGCGGCTTGATCAGTTGCGGGCCGAACGCCAGGCGCGGCGTGACCGGATGGGTAAGGTCAATCTGCAGATCGACGCCGGCGACAAGAGCGGCAAGCTGGTGGCGGAACTCGAGCATGTCAGCAAAAGCTACGGTCAACGCGTTATTGTGCGCGATTTTTCGGCCCGCATTCAGCGCGGCGACAAGATTGGCGTGATCGGCCCGAACGGCGCGGGCAAGACCACCTTGCTGCGGATGATTCTCGGCGAATTGCAGCCGGATGCCGGCATCGTGCGCCAGGGCACAAAGATGGATATTGCCTATTTCGACCAGTTCCGCACCCAGCTCAACCCGGATTCGAGCTTGATCGATGTGATTTCTCCGGGCTCTGATTTCGTCGAGATCGGTGGCGCCCGCAAGCACGTTATTGGTTACCTTGAAGATTTTCTCTTTGCCCCGGAGCGCTCCCGTTCGCCAGTGAGTTCGCTGTCCGGCGGCGAGCGCAATCGTCTCTTGCTGGCCCGTCTGTTCGCTCGCCCGGCCAATGTGCTGGTGCTGGACGAGCCGACCAATGACCTCGATATCGAAACCTTGGAACTGCTTGAAGAATTGCTCCAGAACTATCAGGGCACGCTGTTTCTGGTCAGCCATGACCGGACCTTTCTCGATAACGTCGTGACCCAGACGATCGTTGCAGAAGGTGATGGTCACTGGCGTGAATATGTCGGCGGCTACAGCGATTGGGCGGCCTACCAGGCAAGCCAGGCGAAAGAGGCCAGCAAGTCAAAGCCGGTCAGCAAGCCCGTCGCCAAGCCTGCCGAGCCGGTTAAACCGAAGGGCGAAAAGCTGCCCTGGAAGGAGCAGCGTGAACTTGAGGATCTGCCCGGTAAAGTGGCCGCGCTTGAGGCCGAACAGATCGCCTTGAGCAAACAGCTTGAAGACCCGGCAATCTATCAGGCCGATCCCGCGCTGGCGCAGCAGTCGGCCGAGCGCCTGGCGATGATCGATGACGAATTGATTGCGCTCCTGGAACGTTGGGAAGTGCTGGAAGCAAAGGCCGGCAATACGGCGTGATGCGTAAAATTCAGCAGCGGCCCTGCTGAATTTTGGTGTTTTTCAGCGTTGACCGCAGCAATCCAGCTTGCTGCGCTTGTACCTTACTGCTCTTCCGCCTCGCGGGCCGGCATGGGCTCGAGGCCGAGGCGCTGGCGGACGGCTTCTGGGGTGATATTGAGCAAATGGCCGATATCGGTGTAATCGTCGGGCAGGGCTGGGTCATCCCAACCGTGGGCTGAGTGGCGAGCCAGGCGGACGGCCAGGCTGACATTCACGGCGCGGGCATTTTCGCCAAACTCGTCGCTGATCAAGATGCGTAGCAGATCCGGCAACTGCCAGGCCCGGCAGAGCGCCAGCTGGATATCCTGAAAGGTCAGGCCCAAGGTGTTGGTTTGGGCATCCGCCGTGCGCATTGTCGGTTGGGCGAGTCGCCAGGCTTGGATTTCGAGCCCCAGTTTTGGCGCGAAACACCACACCAGTATTTCGGCAAGGTCGTGCAGCAGCGCCGCGATGCGGACCTCTTCCATGTTGATGTCCTTACGCCAGATAGCCCACTCTTGCGCATAATCGGCGGCCCGCTGGGCGCGTCGGATAATCTGCAGTACACCGAGCAGCGCATGCGGATCGACGCCCTTCAGGATACCTTCGATCGTCGGTAGGTCATTGAAATGATTAAAAAAAGGTTCAATGCCAAGCATCATGATGGCACCGGCAATGGTTGTGATGTCATGCTGTAGCGAACGACCGCGTTTGGCCTGGGTGAGAGCCAGCACACTCACTGTCATTACCGGGTCAAGGAGAATGACGCGAGCCAGTTCGCGGGCATCAACCTGGTCAATGTTTTTGCGCATTTCATCGAGCCGGCGCTTGGTGATGCGGAGGACGGGCAGGCTGTTGTTGGCGAACAGTACAACCCAGTCGTCGATCCCGGATAGCGGGTGGTCTAGCATTTTATTGTTATCCCCGAAAATGCATTTTTGCCTAATTGGTCCAAGCCCAAGGGGGCTGGTGACCTTGGGCAATTGTAGGTGCATGCGATAATTTGTCTCACTCTCATATTACGGTTTTTGCCATGCGCTACGCTATTGTTCCAGTGACTCCTTTTGAACAGAATTGCACCATTTTCTGGTGTGAAAATACCCGTCAGGCCGTGGTGGTTGATCCCGGTGGCGATGTCGATCGAATTCTGCGCAAGCTGGAAGATGAAAAGCTGACGCTGGTCAAGATACTTGTGACGCATGGTCACATCGATCATGCCGGTGCTGTCGCGGCGCTGGCGGAGCGCATGAATGTGCCGATCGAAGGCCCGCATGAGGATGATCGTTTCTGGATTGAGGGGATGCCACAGCAGAGCAAAATGTTTGGTTTTCCCAGTGTGAAGAGCTTCGAGCCGACGCGTTGGCTGAAAGATGGCGACAAAGTCCAATTTGGTGAAGTCGAGCTCGATGTGCTGCATTGTCCCGGACATACTCCGGGCCACGTGGTTTTTTATCACTCACCTAGCCATCTGGCACAGGTCGGCGACGTGCTGTTTCAGGGCTCAATCGGGCGGACCGATTTTCCTAAAGGCGATCACGCAACGCTGTTGGGTTCGATCAAGGAGCGGCTTTTCCCGCTGGGCGATGAAGTTGAGTTCATTCCAGGCCATGGCCCGATGTCCACTTTCGGCGAAGAGCGCAAATACAACCCTTTCCTGAGTAGTCGGTTTGGCTAAACGTTTGAGCGAATTTTCGAGGCCCAGCTATATGACGCCAGTTGGGCCTCGCGGTGCGCCGCACTGCTGATGCCGAGGGCACAGAGTTTGTTGGCAGCACGCTTGAAGTCGCCGTTTTCTGCCGCATCGATTGCCAGCAGTAGCTCGCCTAATCCGCCGATATGCTTGGTAAGAGCTTCCTGGACAATGGGGGGGAGCGGTAATTGCTGCAGGATTTCCGGCATCGACATGTTGAGCAGGGCATCAAGCAAAGAGAATGTGCCGACCATAAAGGCCGCATCGCCCAGGTTTTCAACGGCCGGGAGTGGGGTTAGATGTTGGGCCAATAGTTCGAGTTGATGGCCGCGGGCAGCCGCTTTTTGCAACAGCGGGTTCGGTTGCTGGCCGTTATTGGGGTCGGCATACACGAGAAGTTGTAGCCAGCGTTGAAGTTGGCGTCGCCCCAATAGATTGATTGCCTGGGAAAAACTGGTAATTGGGTTGCGTGGCGCCACTGCGGCCGAGTTCACCAGGCGCAGCAGGCTGTAGGAAAGTTTTGATTCCTGCCGAAAAATGGCATCAAGCTTCGCCGTGTCGGCATCTTCAGCGATCAGCGCGAGCATTTCGAGGAGTTTGAGGCGCGACATATCGGCTTTTTTGCCGGTGTTTTGACGCGCCTGTAAAAATTCCGTTGTAGACAGTGCGCAGGCGTTGTTAACCGTTCTCTCGCGATCATTCTTGCTATGCACTTCGGTGGCAACGACAACGCAGCGGCTGGCCAGTCCGGTCAGGGTGAAAGGCGGCAGACTATGGGCGTGACTGGCGCTGATCACCAGGTAATCCCAGGCGCCGGCACCCGGTAAGGCGATTTCCGGCGTCGTCAGCAGCCCAACTTTACAACGTGTCTGGCGAAGGCTGGCTTCATATTCTTTTAAGGCCTCGGTTTCAAACGGTGCAGGCAGCGCTGGGAATATGGTAATTGCTCGTTCGCCGAGGACGTTTTTGAGGTTGCTGCCGAGCACTGCCGGAATAAGCCAGTGCTGACGCTGATCAAAATCATGTGTCAGCACCGCTGCGCAAAGTTGATTCACCGCTTCCGGGTTATCCTGACCACCAGGAGCAAACTTGACGATATAGCCGGACCAGGCGTCATCGGAGCCAAGCAACGGGGCGACGAACAGGGTGTCAGAAGAGGGCATGGTACGCTTTCTTTATCATTAATAATGATGCTAGCAAATTCAGCCCGGCGCGTCTTGCCTCACTTATAATTTTTGGTGATTTCAGCGCGTTGGCCGCCGCATCGCGCGGGAATTTTCTGCGATCACCGCTGCTTTCTGCCCAAACGCAAGCAACGGCGGCGCTCGACTGAGGTGCCTTGGTTTAAGGTTAAAATACGCGCCGATTTAGAAAATGAGCTGTCCATGAAAACAAGTTTCCTCGACTTCGAACAGTCCATTGCCGACCTTGAAGCCAAGATCGAAGAGTTGCGCTTTGTTCAGGATGATTCCGCGATTGATATTTCCGACGACATAGATCGCCTGGAGAAAAAAAGCGCTCAACTGACCAAGGATATCTACGCCAAGCTGTCGCCCTGGCAGGTTTCTCAGGTGGCACGGCATCCGCAGCGCCCTTATACGCTTGATTACCTGTCGTTGATTTTTACCGACTTTGAAGAGTTGCACGGCGACCGGGCTTTTGCGGACGATCATGCGATTGTCGGTGGCCTTGCCCGTTTCAACGGCCAACCGGTGATGGTGATCGGGCACCAGAAGGGGCGCGATACCAAAGACAAGATTTACCGCAACTTCGGCATGCCGCGTCCGGAAGGCTATCGCAAGGCTTTGCGCCTGATGAAACTGGCAGAAAAATTCGGTTTGCCCGTGATGACCTTCGTTGACACGCCGGGCGCCTATCCAGGGATCGATGCTGAAGAGCGCGGCCAGTCCGAAGCCATCGGCCGCAATCTTTATGTGATGGCCGAACTGAAAGTGCCGGTGATTGTTACCATCATCGGCGAAGGCGGTTCTGGCGGCGCCTTGGCCATTGCCGTCGGCGATGTTTTGCAAATGCTGCAATATTCAACCTACTCGGTTATTTCGCCCGAGGGCTGCGCTTCGATCCTCTGGAAAAGCGCCGATAAAGCCCCGGAAGCGGCTGAAACCATGGGAATTACGGCGCAGCGCCTGAAAACCCTGGGATTGGTCGACAAAATCATCAGCGAGCCATTGGGTGGCGCCCACCGCGATTACGTCGCCATGGCGCACAGCCTCAAAAAAGCCTTGCAGGATGCGCTGAAGCAGCTCTCCGGGCTCTCCACCGAAGAACTGCTGGCGACGCGTTACGAGCGGCTGATGAGCTATGGCCGTTTCAAGGAACAGGCCATCAACTGATCTGCCAGGCCGGCTCGGCG
>CAZLPR010000100.1:5744-6962 GCA_964561415.1 uncultured Dechloromonas sp.
CTGGCAGCGCATGAACGTCTCTGCGTCGGGCTTTCCGGCGGTTGCGATTCGGTGGTTCTGCTGCATCTCCTGAGTCGTGCTGGTCTGGCCCATCGTCTGTCAGCCATCCATGTGCATCACGGCTTGTCGCCCAATGCCGGTCGTTGGGCTGATTTTTGCGCTGATTACTGTCGCCAGCTCGATGTGCCGCTAAATATTCAATATGTTGCGGTCGACCGCAAAAATGGCCTCGGTTTGGAGGCTGCCGCCCGTCAGGCGCGCTACGCGGCTTTTGCTGAATGTGCTGCTGAAGCCGGCGTTGAGACGCTGTTGCTGGCCCAGCATCGCGGTGATCAGGCCGAAACCCTGCTTTTCAACCTATTACGCGGGACGGGCGTGGTCGGTGCCGCCGCGATGCCCGTCGAGCGTAATTTTGGGGCGCTACGTCTGCTGCGTCCCTTGCTCGATGTTTCCCGCGCCGAGATCGAGGCTTACGCCGCACTAAATAATCTGGCCTGGGTCGATGACGAGAGCAACAGCGATCTTTCGCTCAGCAGAAATTACCTGCGTCATGAAACGTTGACCGCGCTCAGCCGCCGCTTTCCCGCCGCTGAAACGGCGCTTTGCCAAGCAGCCGCTAATTTTTCCGAGGCGGCCTGCTTGCTCGATGAATTAGCTGAACTTGACTGGCAGCAAGCCGGCGACGGTGATTCAGCGCGCTTGTCAGTGCTGCGCGTCCTTTCGTTGCCACGTCTGAAAAACCTGTTGCGCTATCGCTTGCGCCGGCTTGGCTGGCGCGTGCCGGGTGCGGCCAGGCTTGACGAATTCGCCCGTCAATTACAAACGGCTGCGCCCGACCGTCACCCCGAGCTGGTTTTGCCGGAAGGCAAAATGCGCTCCGCACTCGGCCGTTTGCGCTGGCTCTCGTAAAAATAACAATCTGTTACCAAGCGCCTTTCCGCACCGATTGGGCATCAGTTACAATCTAACGATTACTTTTTAAATATACAGGCCATGATTACTGGATCCATTGTCGCCATCGTTACGCCCATGTACGAGGATGGCAGCCTCGATTTAGACTCCCTGCGCAATCTGGTGGATTTCCACGTAAGTGAAGGGACCGATGGCATCGTTATCGTCGGCACTACCGGCGAATCGCCAACCGTCACGGTCGATGAACATTGTGAATTGATCCGTCTGACGGTCAACCACGCTGCCGGCCGTATTCCCGTCATCGCC
>CAZLPR010000101.1:0-6910 GCA_964561415.1 uncultured Dechloromonas sp.
CCAGCAGGACGCCGACCTGGTAAGCGGCACGGGCGCCGCCACCGGTCAGAATGAGCGCGGTACGCTGGCTTGCCTGGGGGACATCAGTCACGGGGAGCCACGAATGATACGGCGCCAATCCACCCGTCACGGTCAGTGATCGGACTTTTGTCTGCGTTCATTTTCCCCTCCTGTCCGGTGTCTTGCCTGGTTTTTGTGTGTTGGCAAGCGCAGTATAGGGGGATATTTTTTTTCGCTCAATCGAGCCGGGGGCGAAGTGCATCGGCCCAACAGTTGGGCGTTTCGTAAAGACGAATCTGGTGCAGTTGCAGGTGATTGCCGTAAGTGTCGCGGTAAACCGCATCCAGGCATTCAAAAGCAATCCGGGCCAGGTTTTCGGCCGTTGGCACGCGGTCGAGAATGACCGTTTTGTGATCGGGCAGCGAAGCGAGAAAATCGACAATCGGCTGGTCGTCGGCAAAGGCGAGAAACGCATGGTCCCAGGCATCGACCAGGTGTTGCTTGGCGAGATCCTTGACCTGCGAAAAGTCCATCACCATGCCATTGGCGGCATCGCCGGATTTGTCGATCACGCTGCCCGAGAGGGTGATCTCGATGATGTAGCGATGGCCGTGCAGATGGCGGCACTGGCTTTTATGATCGGGGATGCGGTGCCCGGCATCGAATTCCAGACGGCGGGTGATAAACATGGGCGTAATGCTCTTCGGGAGGGGTGAGGATTATACAATGCGGCATGCTCAGCACAGACGATCACCGCCGGGATAGCGCCGGCCTGCTTTATGTTTATCCGGTTATTTCGCGCCGCGCCGGCGGCGTTTCGATCGGCATTAACCTGAATACCAATAATGCCTGCAACTGGGCTTGCCTTTATTGTCAGGTCGAAAATCTGTCGCGCGGGGCGCCGCCGCCGATTGATCTGGACCGTCTCGAACGTGAGCTGGCGAGTTTTCTTGAAAATGCCTTGCACGGTGATTTTATGCAACGCCAAGTGCCGCCGGAAGCGCGCCAGCTCCAGGATATTGCGTTTTCCGGCAATGGCGAGCCGACCAGTGCGCCGGAATTCGCCGAAGCGGTTGAGCGGGTTGCTGCGGTATTGAAACGCTTCAATCTATGCGGAAAACTGTTGCTTCGCTTGATCACCAACGGCAGCTTGCTGCATCGTCCCGAGGTGCAGCGCGGGATCGAATTATTGGGCGCGATAGGCGGCGAGGTCTGGTTCAAGGTTGATCGTGTTGAAGCTGCTGATGTGGCCGAGATCAATGGCGTACCGCTTGCGGCCGAGAAAATTGCTCGTCATCTCAAAATTTGTGCCGGTCTGGCGTCTACCTGGGTGCAGACCTGCTGGTTCGCGCTTGACGGGTTGGCGCCTGGCGCTTCGGCGCGCGAGGCTTACTGCAATTTATTGAAGCCACTGGCCGGGCAACTGGCTGGCGTACATCTCTACGGCTTGGCGCGTCCCTCGATGCAGCCCGCGGCACCGCGTCTGAGTCGTTTGTCTGCGGCCGAATTGATAGCTTTTGGCGAAGAGATACAAGAAAAAACGGGCATTCGGGTGATGCTTTCCCCGTAATGCCCGTTGCTGCGGTCAACCGTAAAATTTAGCGAAATTTCACTAAATTCCAGGCCGATTGTTCAGGCCGCTTTTTTGGCGCGGCTGCGTGCAGACTTCTTCAGGGACTTGAACAGTTCCGGTTCCTGCGATTTCAAATAGTCGATGACATCCCAGTCTTCGCGCTTGATGGATTTGATGTCGATCTGTTCAACATGCACTAGACGCAGCAGTTCGCGCACCGGTTTCGGCATGTTGCGACCGCTTTCGTAACGTGAGCCGCCGCTCTGGGTAACGCCCAGAGTGGACCAGAATTGTTGCTGGTTGAGGCCAAGCTTGCGACGAATTTCGCGAGCGTCGATTTTTTCAATGGTTTTGACTGTGGTCATTTTGCCTTCTCCAACGCTAGTATCATAAGATTACCCAAGCATCCTAGCGATATATGACTTAGGTGATATGTCGAAGTGTATATATGGATATGACGTTTTACAAGCGCAAATGCCATAAATATTTTTTTTGGTATCTCCTTCGTATCTATTAGATGGCATATGCTTGTAGCAAGTTCCCCGCGATCTGAGCGGCCTTTCGCCAATTAGCCTTCCCGAAATTCGAGTCATGCTCTAACATCGATCCGGTTAATCAAAATATATTTCTGGGAGACTTCAATGCAGGTTAGAGAGATCATTCAGCTCAAAGGTGGAACGCTCTATACAGCGACACCGCAGCAGTCCCTGGCCTCGGCCATTGAGACCATGGCCGACCTCGATGTCGGTTCGCTAGTCGTCATGCAGGATGGCAAGATGGCTGGCATGCTGACTTTCCGTGAGGTTCTGGTGGCGCTCAAGTCGCGTGCTTCATGTTCGGATGGTCTGTTGGTCGGCGATGTGATGGTGAAAACACCGGTCACTGCCTTTCCTGATATGGAGGCCAATGATCTGCGCCGTTTGATGATCGAAAAACATTCGCGTTATCTGCCGGTGCTGGAGGGCGATTTGCTGATGGGCGTCATTTCCTTTCTCGATGTTGCCAAGGCGGTTTTGGAAGAGCAGAGTTTTGAGAACAAGATGCTCAAGAGCTATATCAAGAACTGGCCCGACGAACCGCAGAGTTGATTGGCGTGCCCGACAAAAAAAGCAGCTTCAGCTGCTTTTTTTGTCGGTAAACGCTGGTCTCAATGTTTGGGCTGCGGTCAACTGCGTCGAAGATGGCTTTTTCTTGGCATGATAAAATCCTGTCTTCCCTCTCTTGATAAAGCCTTCCTCCCATGTCCGGCAATACCTTCGGCACTCTATTTACCGTCACCTCCTTCGGCGAATCGCACGGCCCGGCAATTGGTTGCGTGGTGGATGGCTGTCCGCCAGGGCTGGCTTTGTGTGAGGCTGACATTCAAGGGGAGCTGGATCGGCGCAAACCGGGTACTTCACGCCATGTGACGCAGCGCCGAGAGCCCGATAGTGTCGAAATTCTCTCCGGCGTTTTCGAAGGTAAGACGACGGGAACGCCGATTGCGTTATTGATCCGTAATCAGGATCAGCGCAGCAAGGATTACGGCAATATTGCCGACACCTTCCGGCCCGGTCATGCCGATTACACCTACACCCACAAATATGGTTTTCGCGATTACCGCGGTGGCGGTCGCTCGTCGGCACGTGAAACCGCGGTGCGGGTGGCCGCCGGGGCGATTGCCCGGAAATGGCTGAATGAGCGCTACGGTGTCAATATTCGTGGCTGGATGAGCGCATTGGGGCCGCTTGAGATACCGTTTGTTTCGGCGGATGAGATCGATGGCAATGCGTTTTTTGCTCCCAACGCAGCCATTGTTCCCGAACTGGAAGGCTATATGGACAGCCTGCGCAAGTCGCTGGATTCTGTCGGGGCGCAAATTACAGTCACCGCCACGGGGGTTCCCCCAGGCTGGGGTGAGCCGGTTTATGATCGACTGGATGCCGAAATTGCTTACGCGATGATGGGCATCAACGCGGTCAAGGGAATTGAAATTGGGGCAGGGTTTGCTTCCGTAGCGCAAAAAGGCAGCGAGCATGGCGATGAAATGACGCCGGCCGGTTTTGCCAGCAATCATGCCGGCGGCGTGTTGGGGGGGATTTCGACCGGGCAGGAAATCGTCGTCAAGATGGCGATCAAGCCTACCTCGTCGATCGCCCAGGCGCGCCGTTCGATCGATGCGCATGGCGCGGCGATTGAAGTGGCGACCGAGGGGCGGCACGACCCCTGCGTCGGCATCCGCGCCACGCCGATTGCCGAAGCAATGCTGGCGCTGGTCCTGATCGATCATGCGCTGCGCCATCGGGCGCAATGTGGTGATGTGGTTTGTGCCACGCCACGCATACCGGGAAAAATCGAATAGAGTTTTATTTTCGCCGTTGTTAAAAGCGGCAAATTTGTCAGGGGAGTGAAAATGCAAATTGAACATCACGATCTTCATCATGAGTTTCCGGAACTGAAAGACGCTATCCATGCCTTGAAAACGGGTAACGCGCATTTTTCCAAATTGTTCGCTACTTACCATCGCTTGACTGGCAGCGTTGAAAATCTGGAAGAACACGACATGCCGGTGGCGGATTTCACCATCGAAGACATGAAAAAACAGCGTGTCAAACTGAAAGATGAGCTTTACCACATGCTGCTTGCCTTCCGTTCCGGCCAGCAGGCGGCTCAGGCCTAAATAGCAACTTGGCCCGATTGTGCATCCGGTAAAATCGCCGGATGCATGCTTTGCCTTATTGGCGCCTCTCGGGCTACTACTTTTTTTATTTCGCCTTCATTGGCGCTTTTTCGCCCTACTTCGGGCTCTATCTCCAATCACTGAATTTCTCCGCCTGGGACATCGGTCTACTGATGTCGCAGATGCAGTTGATGCGCCTGTTCGGCCCCAATTTGTGGGGCTGGCTGGCTGATCGCTTTGGTCGGCGGATGCTGATCATTCGCCTGGCAGCGCTCATTAGCCTGGCCGGTTTCAGCGCTTTTTTCTGGCTCGACAAATTGCCCGGTATGTTAGTTGCGATGGCCTTGCTCGCTTTTTTCTGGAGTGCCGCGCTACCGCTCGTCGAGACGCTGACGTTCGATCACCTGCGTGAAGAGCGCGGTCGCTACAGTCGCATCCGGCTATGGGGCTCGATCGGTTTTATTGTTGCGGTGATGTTGACCGGAGCATTGCTCGATATCGCGCCGCCGGTTGCTGTCGTCTGGGTTTGTTGGGGCGTTCTGCTCGGTATTCTGGTTTTTGCCCTTGCCGTTCCGGAAGCGCCACTGGTCGCGCATGCCACTGCCGATCAATCAATCGGTCAAATTTTGCGGCAGCCACGCGTCCGGGCGTTGATGGCCGCGTGCTTTGCGATGTCGGCGGCACATGGTGCGTTTTACGTTTTTTATTCGATTCATCTCGCCGGGCATGGTTACAGCAAAACCGAGGTCGGCAGCCTCTGGTCGCTGGGCGTGCTGGCTGAAATCGTCATCTTCATGCTGATGGCCCGTCTCTCCTTGCGGTTTTCCTTGCGCCTTATTTTGCTCGTCAGTTTTGCCGCCGCAGTGCTGCGTTTTTTGCTGATGGGCTGGGGCGTCGAGTCGGTTGCGATCATGGTATTGGTGCAATTGCTGCATGGCCTGACTTTTGGTGCTTACCACGCTTCGGCGATTGCGGCGGTCAACGAATGGTTTCCCGGGCGGGCGCAGGGGCGTGGCCAGGCGTTATATTCCAGTCTTTCGTTCGGGGCGGGTGGCTTGGTCGGCGCCTTGATCAGCGGCTACACCTGGGAATCCCTGGGGGCGGGTTGGACCTTTACGCTTGGCGCAGTCTTTGCTGCAACCGGCTTCGGGTTGGTCTGGGGCTGGGTGGGTAAAAATGCTGCAACCATAGAAGTAAGCGCTGGCCCCGCGGTCGACGCGTAGGGAGGGCTAAAATCGTTGATCCTGTGCAATAATTCAAGGCTTTACAGCCCACCTTACGCCCTATGTCGAAGACCCTTTACGACAAGCTTTGGGAGAACCATGTTGTCCATCAGGAAGTTGATGGCACGGCGCTTCTCTACATTGACCGTCACCTCGTTCATGAAGTGACTAGCCCGCAGGCTTTTGAAGGCCTCAAACTGGCTGGCCGCAAACCTTGGCGGATATCTTCCATCGTCGCGACGGCCGACCACAACACGCCAACCGATCACTGGGAAGAGGGTATCAAAGACCCGATTTCCCGCCAGCAGGTAGAAACGCTGGATGCCAATATTCGCGAAGTCGGCGCCTTGGCTTATTTCCCCTTCAAGGATCCACGGCAGGGCATCGTGCACGTGGTTGGCCCTGAAAATGGGGCCACTTTGCCTGGCATGACCGTTGTCTGTGGTGATTCGCATACCTCGACGCATGGCGCTTTTGCTTGTCTGGCGCACGGTATCGGCACATCCGAAGTCGAGCATGTACTGGCGACGCAATGTCTGCTGCAAAAGAAATCGAAGACCATGCTGATTGCCGTCGATGGCAAGCTCGGCAAGGGCGTCACCGCGAAGGATGTGGCGCTGGCGATTATCGGCACGATTGGCACCGCCGGCGGCAATGGTTACGCTATCGAGTTCGGCGGCAGCGCGATTCGCGGCTTGAGCATGGAAGGTCGCATGACTCTGTGCAACATGGCAATCGAAGGCGGCGCGCGCATGGGTTTTGTTGCGGTCGACGATACAACGATCGACTATTTGCGCAACCGTCCCTTCTCGCCAAAAGGCGAAACCTGGGACAAGGCCGTGGATTACTGGCGTACCCTGCATTCCGACAGCGGCGCGAATTTCGACCAGGTCCTCACCTTGAAGGCCGAAGCCATTCGCCCCCAGGTGACTTGGGGAACCTCGCCGGAAATGGTTGTTGCGATTGATGCAGCTGTTCCCGATCCGGCCAAACAGAGCGATCCGGTCAAGCGCGAAGGTATGGAGCGTGCGCTGCAATATATGGGGTTGAACCCGAATACGCCGATCAAGAGCATCGCCGTCGATAAGGTGTTTATTGGCTCCTGCACCAACTCGCGCATCGAGGATTTGCGCGAGGCGGCTTCCGTGCTGAATGGTCGCCATATTGCCGCCAATATCAAACTGGCGCTGGCTGTGCCGGGCTCCGGTCTGGTTAAGCGTCAGGCCGAAGCCGAGGGGCTGGACAAAGTTTTTGTTGCGGCTGGTTTTGAGTGGCGCGAGCCGGGCTGTTCGATGTGTCTGGCGATGAATGCGGACCGCCTGGAGCCGGGCGAGCGTTGCGCGTCGACCTCCAATCGCAATTTTGAAGGTCGTCAGGGGCCGGGGGGCCGCACCCATCTGCTCAGTCCGGCAATGGCCGCGGCTGCCGCAATTGCGGGTCCTTTTGCCGACGTCC
>CAZLPR010000102.1:0-5395 GCA_964561415.1 uncultured Dechloromonas sp.
GCCTCAGCCCGGAAGAGTTCGAGCGGACGATCGGCTTCGAGGATATTCCGACGGCCGGCGCCTTCACCATTTTCAACAATAGCCGCGACATGTTTGAAGTGGCCCGCAACTACGTGCATTTCTTCCAGCACGAAAGCTGCGGTTTCTGCACGCCGTGCCGGGTTGGCACTTCGTTATTGAAGAACCTGATGGATAAGCTGCACAACGGCTGCGGTTCACCCTACGATTTCGCCGAAATTGAAAAGCTGAACCAGTTGCTGCAATCGATGAGCCATTGCGGCCTCGGGCATACCGCCTGCAATCCTGTGCTCGACACCATCGCCAGGTTCCGCCCGGCTTACGAACGAAGGCTGGCGCAAAAGGATTTTGTGCCGGCCTTCGATCTCGATCAGGCGCTGGCCGCAGCGCGGCAAATGACCGGGCGCGACGACCCGGGCGCCCACATCATCAAGGAAGAATTCGGGGAGGACGCATGAGTCAGACTTTCATTCTCGATGGCAAAACCATTCCTTTCGCGGATGGCCAGACCATCATCCAGGCCGCCACCGAGGCCGGGGTGTTCATTCCGCACCTGTGCTATCACCCGGATTTCAAGCCGCACGGTTCCTGCAAATTGTGCACCGTCAAGGTCAATGGCCGGCAGACCGCGTCGTGCACCATGCGCGCCATCGCCGGCATGGTGGTTGAAAGCGATACGCCGGAAATCAACGCCGAGCGGCTCGCCCTGACCCAGATGCTTTTTGTCGAGGGCAATCACTTTTGCCCGTCCTGCGAGCAGAGCGGCAACTGTCAATTGCAGGCCACGGCCTACTATCTGGGCATGATGTCGCCGCATTACGACCACTTTTTCCCGAATCGTGCGGTCGACGCCTCGCATCCTGATGTTTTGCTCGACTTCAACCGCTGCATTCTTTGTTCGCTGTGCGTGCGGGCCAGCCGTGATGTCGATGGCAAGAACGTTTTTGCCCTTTCCGGGCGCGGCATCAAGACGCATCTGATCGTCAACGCCAAGTCCGGCCAGTTGGCGGATACCAATTTCACGCTCGACGACAAGGCCGCCCACGTTTGCCCGGTTGGCGTCATTCTCAAGAAGCGGCGGGGGTTTGCCGTGCCGATTGGCGAGCGCACTTACGACAAGCAGCCGATTTCGGCGCTGGTCGATGCGGCGGAGGGCAAGTGAGATGAACGCGCCGAAGAAAAAGCTGAAGGTCGCCACCACCTCGCTGGCCGGTTGTTTCGGCTGCCACATGTCGCTGCTCGACATCGATGAGCGTCTTTTTACGCTGCTCGAACACATCGAGTTCGACCGTTCGCCGCTGACCGACATCAAAACCGTCAGCCCGGACTGCGACATCGGCATCATCGAAGGCGGCCTGTGCAATGCCGAGAATGTCCATGTGCTGCGTGAGTTTCGCGACAACTGCAAGATCCTGATCGCCATCGGCGCCTGCGCCATCAATGGCGGCCTGCCGGCCCAGCGCAACCATTTGCCGCTGACCACCATTCTCGAAGAGGTCTATCACACCAGCCCCGGGCTGATGAACGGGATGATTCCGAACGATCCGGAGTTGCCCCTGCCGCTGAACAAGGTGCACCCGATTCATGAGGTGGTGAAGATCGATTACTTCATGCCCGGCTGCCCGCCTTCCGCTGACACGATCTGGAAGGTGCTGACTGATTTGTTGGCCGGCAAGGAACCCGAACTGGGTCACGGCCTGATGCATTACGACTGAATCCATGGCGTCTTCGGCCCATGACTTTGTCGACTTCGCCTTGCCGTGCTATTCGCACTGTCTGCGGCTTGTCTTCGCGTCCTGAACCGAATACGCCATGGATTAGGAGATTTGAATGACCTACCAACTGGAAACCGCCCAACACCCCGAAAAGCTGCGCCGCGTCGCCATCGACCCCGTTTCCCGAGTCGAAGGTCACGGCAAGGTGACCATCCTGCTCGACGAGCAGAACAAGGTGCATCAGGTGCGCCTGCATATCGTCGAGTTTCGCGGCTTCGAAAAATTCATCCAGGGCCGGCCTTATTGGGAAGTGCCGGTCATGGTCCAGCGGCTGTGCGGCATCTGCCCGGTATCACACCATCTGGCGGCTTCGAAGGCGCTGGACGTGATTGTCGGCGCCAAAAAGCTGACGCCGGCGGCAGAGAAGCTGCGCCGTCTGATGCACTACGGCCAGATGCTGCAATCGCACGCGCTGCACTTTTTCCATCTTTGCTCGCCGGATTTGCTGTTCGGTTTCGACAGCGATGTGACCAAACGCAACATCGTCGGCGTCGCCGCGGCGCATCCGGAAATCGCCAAGCGCGGCGTGCTGCTGCGCCGCTTCGGCCAGGAAGTGATTCGCGTCACCGCCGGCAAGCGCGTGCATGGCACCGGGGCGGTGCCGGGCGGCATGAACAAGTCGCTGACCATTGCCGAGCGCGATGAGCTGCTCAAGGATATTTATCACATCGTCGCCTGGTCGCGCGAGGCGGTGCACCTGATTCAGAAAGTGCATACCCAGGACCCAGGGCTGTACAACAGCTTCGGTATTTTCCGCTCCAACTTCATGTCCATCGTCGGCCACAACGGCGACCTCGACTTCTACCACGGTACGCTGCGCGCCCGCGACGAGAACGGCAAGCTGATCTTCGACGGCGTCGATTACCAGGAGTACGACCGCTATATCGAAGAAGAGGTGAAATCGTGGAGTTACATGAAGTTTCCCTACTTCAAATCGCTCGGCAAGGAGCACGGCTGGTACAAGGTCGGCCCGCTGGCCCGGGTGCAGAACTGCAACCAGATTTCGACCCCCTTCGCCGAGCATGAGCGCAAGGAATTCGTCGATTACGCCGGCGGCGCACCGATGCACGCGCCGCTGGCTTACCACTGGACGCGAATGATCGAGATGCTGCACGCTGCCGAAGTGATCAAGGAGTTGCTGCACGATGACGATCTGCTCAGCGACAACCTGATGGTCGAAGGGGAGCGGAAAATGGAAGGCGTCGGCGTCATCGAAGCGCCGCGCGGCACGCTGTTCCACCACTATCGCGTTGATGAAAACGACCTGATCACGATGGCCAACCTGATTGTTTCAACCACCAACAATAATCAGGCGATGAACGAAGCGGTGCGCCACGTCGCCAGGCGTTACCTGCACGGCCGGGAAGTAACGGAGGGCTTGCTCAATCACATCGAAGTCGCCATTCGCGCCTTCGACCCCTGCCTCTCCTGCGCGACGCATGCGCTGGGCAAGATGCCGCTGGCCGTCGAACTGGTCGATCCGGAAGGGCAAGTGATTCATTCGCTGAGCCGTTCATGACGGCGCCGGTCGTCATCTTCGCCGTCGGCAATCCCAGTCGTGGCGACGATGCCATCGGACCGGTTATCTGCGGTCGACTGGAAAAATGGCTCGAAAATGAAGGGCTGGCTGATCAGTTCGAGTTGATCGAGGATTTTCAGCTGCAGATCGAACACGCCCTGGATCTGCAGGATCGCCAGCTGGCGCTGTTTGTCGACGCTGGCGCGAGCACCGTCGCGCCATTCACCTTCCAGCGCATCGAACCAGCTACCGGCATGGCGCACACCACGCACGAATTGCCGCCGGCAGCGGTGCTGCAGGTTTATTTACAGACCGAAGTAAACCAGCCGCCACCGGCTTTTGTGCTTTGCGTGCGTGGCGAGGATTTCGAGCTTGGCGAGCCGTTGAGTGCCGCCGCTGAAAATCACCTTGAAGCGGCTTTCGGCTGGCTGACGCAGCTTTGCCGGCAAGCCGTCCTGGCGGAATGGACAAGAGCCGCACTCAACCTAAAGGATTGACGGTTTTTGCCGGTATTTTGCGGTTGACCGCAGCAATCAAAGGTTTGAGGCTCCCGGCCTTTCCCGATACGTTTACACGCAGCCGGGCTTCAGCTTGAAGCCTGCTCTCTCTTCAATAGCCTCAGCGGGCCGGCTCAGCCACAAAGATTTCGACGCGGCGGTTCATGGCTCGCCCTGCCGTCGTGTTGTTGTCGCCGACGGGTTGATGCGAACCACGACCATCGATGCTGATCCGGTTCATCGCGACCCCGTGTCCAACAAGATAGTTCCGTGTCGCGTTGGCGCGATTGACCGAGAGCGGCCCGTTGATTTCATCGGAACCGGTGCTGTCCGTGTGGCCGATGATTTTTACCGTTGTCACCGGGTTCTGATTCAGCGTGCCGGCGAAGCGATCGAGGATCGGGCGCAGGTTGGGCTTGATGTCGTAACGGCCGGAGTCGAAGGAAATGTCGCTTGGAATATCAAGCTTGAGTTGATTGTCCGCCGTCTGGCTGACGTTTACCCCGGTCCCCTGCGTGGCCTGCTCCATCGCTGCCTTCTGTTCCTGCATACGCTGCGACCACAAATAGCCGCCCCCGGCGCCAAGTACGCTGCCGATTGCTACGCCCGTGGCAACACTTTTGCCTCCGCTCCCGGTCAGTCCGCCAACCAGCGCCCCGGCCGCAGCGCCGATTGCCGCCCCGGTGCCGGTGGTGCGTTGGGTTTCGGTCATGTTGGCGCAGCCAGAAAGGACACCTACTGAAATGGCAGCCAGTGTAATGATGAGTTTGTTCATGATGTGGACCTCCTCGGGCGTTCGTGAAACTTTCAATATAGTCAGGCGCCGCATCCTTTTCAGGCCATCCAGCACGTCATCGCCAACCGTTCTGTTAAGAATCCGGAAACTCGGCGGACTGGTTTGTGTGCTGTCGAACATAGCGGCAAGAGCGTTCGATGTAAGCCAGGCAACCTGGCGGACTTATAGGATGAGAGAAATTGAGCTTGATAAGCCGTTGACCGTGGCAATTGAAAGTTATGCCAATTGGACATTGGGATGGCTTGCAGGGTTCGTCGTTAACTCACTCTGCACATTCTCGGTCGCATAGACGGCGTTATTCGTCGGCAGCGGCTTCTTCGTCATCGCCTTGTCCCGCTTGGGCAAGGCTGTGACACAGATTGGCGGTGCATCAGGATTCGTTGATGTGAATCATGGGCCGTATCGTGGCGTTGACCGAGCATGTCACTCCTGTTTTCCCTGTAACCGAGCTCAGGATCGATATGATTTTCTGCAGATACCTAATTTTGGCCGTGGCAAGCATTGCCTTGCTCGCGCCGGCGCAGGCCGCAGTGCCGGCTGAGCGGCAATACGAAGCCTTGGCGCAGTTGCCGGCGGATGGTCTGCACGCCAGGCTCGGCGAAAGCATTGAAGTGGATATCGACCTTTCGACCCCTTCGGGCTTGAGCGTTGATGTCATTGGCGAACGTGCCGAGGCGCGTTACCGGATGGCCTTCAACCAGATTGCCGAGGGCTGGAGCTGGGACGAGATGGCCGACCCGGACCAGCGCGACTATTACCGTTTCAAATTCCTGCCCCTCGGCTCCGAAAC
>CAZLPR010000102.1:5405-6877 GCA_964561415.1 uncultured Dechloromonas sp.
GACGACTATTACCAGTACAAATTTCTGCCGCTGCAGTCAGTCGCCGTTGAGCGGGGCGAATATGCCTTTGAGGACAAAATTGGCGTGACGCAGCAGATGAAAGTGCGCTGGCGCTACGACTATTTTCTCGCCTTTGAAAATCTCTATGATTTCTATCCGCGCGCCGTCGATGATCAGGCCGGTTTTAGCGCCGACCTGCCGGCCAGTGTCGCCGGCCATGTCGGTTTGCGGGCGAGGGCGCATTTTATCGAACCGTTGATCAGCGAAAGTACAACTTTCTGGAAGGCAACGCATGCCAAACCGACTGATTTCACGCTGAAAAAACGCTACCTGATGGGCGCGCTGGATGCGCTGGATTTTGTCGATACGCGTACTGGCGAGGTGCTTTGCCGCATCCTGCCCGGGCAGGCGCGCTGCGTAGCGCCGTAAAGCACCCGTTCAGCGATAAACCAGGACTGGCACCTTCGAGTGGGTCAGCACTTTATTGGTTTCGCTGCCCAGTAAAAAGCCGCTAAAACCGCGTCGACCGTGGGAGGCCATGAAAATCAGGTCGGCGCCGGATTTTTCGGCCGCTTCGATGATCGCCTCGTAAGGCACGTCGCTGGTCGCCGAGGTGATCGCGCAGTCGACACCTTCTGCCGCGCACAAGGCCTGAACTTCGCCGAGATATTGGCTGGCTTGCTGTTCGGCCAGTTCGGAAAATTTCTCCGGTGTTGTTGGGTCGATCAGCGCGCCTTCGCCAAAATAAGCGATTGGGTATTCCGGCTTGGCGAAAAATACCGTGATGCGGGCGCCGCTTTCCTTGGCAAAAGACACCGCCCGTTTGGCCGTGGCCTGGGAAAGTTCGGAGCCGTCGGTCGGGACAAGAATGTGCTTGAACATGGTCTACCTCCTGAAACTGTCTGCTGGCGTTGCGTTCCGCCTTCTTGAAGTTCATGCTACGCCAAGTCAGGGGGAAATAAAACATGCGACTTAGTTTTCTCGGTGCGGCCGGTGAAGTGACCGGTTCCTGTACGCTGGTGGAAACGGGCGACACCCGCTTTCTGGTCGATTGCGGCATGTTTCAGGGGGGGCCGGAGGCGCGCACGAAAAATCTGCGTGCCTTGAATTTTGGCTTCGATGTGCGTGAAATTGATTTTGTCTTGCTGACTCATGCCCACATCGACCATTCCGGCCTGCTCCCCCGGCTGGTCATGCTCGGTTACCGGGGGCCGATCTATACAACGCCGGCGACTATCGATCTGCTCGAAGTATTGTTGCCGGATAGCGCTTTCATTCAGGAAAAAGAAGCCGAGTGGCAACTGCGCCATCGACACCGGCGCGGCCAGGTTGAGCGCGGTATTCCGGCGCCGCTGTATTCGGTCGCCCAGGCGATGTCGGCTCTCAAGTTGCTGCAACCTGTCGCCTATCGGGCGCCGATCCAGCCTGTTGCAACGGTCACGGTTTGTTTCCACGATGCCGGCCATATTCTC
>CAZLPR010000103.1:0-5746 GCA_964561415.1 uncultured Dechloromonas sp.
CTTCGATAATAGGATGCAAGGTTTGGTAAGTTTGTAAGCGTCCAGTAAAGTCCCCGGAATCGGGGCCTCATCATTTCAGCCATGGATATTCGCAAACCGGCAGAGCACGGCGATCGGTGTGTGTGTCGCACACTGGCGCTGGCGGTCGGCTGTGACCCGAAGATGCTGAATTACAACTATTGTCGGACGGTGCTTCAGAAACGCTGGATCGTCGAATGCAACCATGGGTGCCAGGCAGAGCCTGTCGTGGTGGATAGCGATCGAAAATGGCATGACGTCGGCCAGATTGATCCAGTGAAGGCCATCCTGATCATGAACGAGTAGTCGCCATCATGGCAGGAATTCCATCCATTCCCCCGGCTGCCAACACTCTTTTATCTTCGGTTCAAGGCGGTCACGAAGGGCATGGAGGGGCGCCGGCCAACACCGACAACGGGGCGTTTTCCCAAGCATTGAATCAGGCGATTGCTCAAAAGGCCAATAATCCCGAAGGCAGCCATGGCGCTCACGGCGGGCAAGTTACCGGGACTGCCTCTGGCGCGTCATCTGCCCATCCCAACCACTTCTCAATCGTGCAAGGTGGTCATGCTGTCCATGATTTTCAGCAGAAAATGCTGGGGGTTCGTGTCTATCGGCAGCAGCTTCTGGCCTCGAACATCGCCAATGCCGATACACCTGGCTACAAGGCCGTCGATATCGATATCGAAGAGGCCGCCCAAATCGTCAAAGGTGCATCGGGATCGTTGCCATTGGCAACCACCGCTACCGGCCATTTGTCAGGGGGCATGCAGGCACCACCGCTCCCGCTGAAGTACCATGTGCCGTATCAAACCGCAGCCGATGGTAATACGGTAGAAATGGACGCAGAGCGACAGAAATTCTCGGAAAATTCGCTGATGTACCAGTTTTCCCTGGATCGCGTCAGCGGTCACTTCAAGCACTTCATGGAACTGATGCAGAATTTGAGATGAAAACCTTCGAGCTTCCTGAAACTCCCCGGCAATTGCGCCGCATGTTGGCGCGACGCCTTGGCATCGGCGCGCTCCTGGTTGGCAGCCTCGCGGGAGGTCTTGCCTATTGGGTCGAATCGTATCGCGTCGAGCAGCGTACCCTTGAGCAAGCCATTGCGGGAGTCAGGCATTTCGAGTCGCCCGCAATGCAGTTGGCGGTCAGTGGAGAGAAAGGTGATGGTCACTCCGCGATTTCGCAGTTGCTGACCGACGAGTTTGTCGGGATTCGAGTTTTTGCCCCCAATGCCGAGATGCTGTTTGATATCTGGCGACCACTACCCGAAACATTGAAGGAGGTTGCCCGACAGCAGCGTCATCCATGGCCAATCCCCCCCAATAGCCATAGCAAGCGAATCCCCGTGGCAGGAGAAGAACTGGTTCAGGTCATTCTGCCGATAACCGCCAATGACGGTCGTCTTGCAGGCTATGTCGAGGGAATCAGCCTGGTGTCCCGGTCGGCGCTGCAAGAGAGAAAACAGCAGATTCGCTGGGCTGCCCTGACGGCCTCTATATCGGTATTCATGGCGGCCTTGTTGCTTTACCCATTGATGTCAGGATTGCTGAGCCGAACGGTGGCATTGTCGTCTCGACTCCTGGAGTCCAATCTTTCACTGCTGCGCTCCCTTGGAAACGCCATCGCCAAGCGTGACGCGGACACCGATGCCCATAACTACCGGGTTACCTGCTATGCGGTCACACTTGCCGAAGCGGTGGGCGTAGACAAGGAAACCATTGCCGAACTGGTGCTGGGCGCCTTTCTCCACGACGTTGGAAAAATCGGCATTCCCGATCAGATTTTGTTGAAACCGGGACGGCTAACCAGCGAAGAATTCCAGATCATGCAGACCCACACCGTGCTGGGCATCGAGATCGTCGCCGGCAACCCCTGGTTGGCCGGCGCCGAGAAGACCATCCGGTATCATCACGAACGCTTTGACGGGAAAGGCTATCCAGACGGACTATCGGGAGAGGCGATCCCACTTGCCGCAAGAATCTTTGCTCTTGTCGACGTGTTCGATGCATTGACCTCCGTTCGTCCCTACAAACCGGCTTTGTCATTGGACGAGACGCTGAGCATCATGGAACAGGGGGTTGGGCAGCATTTCGATCCGGCGATCTATGCCGTCTTCCGACAGTTTGCCCCGATGCTATATGAGCAAGGCCAGTCCAGAGATCACGCCCAATGGATACTGGAATTGAAAGTGATGCTTGAACGGTGCTTCAAAATGAAAACGGCCCCCGAAGGAGCCGTTACTGTATGAGGCGCTCTCTTAGCCGCGGTGATCTTTGTGCAGCAATTCATCAACACGCCAAATTTCATTTCCGTTCATGATGATTTTTTTGCCATCTTTGGTTTCCATCATGTGACCAGACTCCATGTATGTCGCACGACCATATTTGTCCTCCATGCCCATCTTTCCGTCTTTGAAAATATAAACCGTCGAGCCGTCTTTCAGTTCGATGGACTTCTGCACTTGAGATGCATCAACGGCATAGGCGGAAACACCCAGTGAGCTCAGGGCCAAGATTGCAAGCATTTTTTTCAACATTTTAAATCTCCTCAAGAAGTTGTATTGCATACATATATTAGTGAGTTGATCCTGACAATTTGCCAACCGATGAGTGACAATTGCGTCACTCATCGGTCAGGCTGATCAGCCGCCTTGGTAGGAAGGGTTCTCGGTTACATAGACTGTGATGCCGTCGGCTCCGGATACGATCTTGGCGAGTGGAAACGGTGCGGTACCAAGCGTATCGAAGGTCCAGACGACACTCTTGCCACCGACATTGATCTTGACGGTTTCCAGGCGCGTCACGTTCAGATACTTGCTGCCGCCAGCCAGGGTGATTTCGCGGTCGGCATTTTTCGTGGCGGCGTAGCCAAACGAAGCCAGTTGATTTGCCGTCGGCGCGCTCTTGCTTTCTGAAACGTGGCTCAGCCAGTGGTTGGTGCCGGCTTCGGAATAGTCTTCGTGAGCGTAGCTCGTTCCGGCAGCAGCGAGGCCAATCGCAGCAATCAGGGCAAGTTGGGAAAATTTCGTTTTCATGGTTCTCTCCTTGTGACATCGGGTTAATCGTGTCGGACTCATTTCGTCCAACCGTGATGCCATCTTAGGATTCAGATACCAACAGGACGCTGACCCCCGCGTTACGTTTTTGAAAGCTTTTGTACGCGAATTGTCAGGAAGCGAACCGTAAATTTCGTCCCGTCGTGTTTCTCGTAAGGTCTGAGGCATTTATTTGCCTTTCTGACTCTTTCCGGTGTGACTTCACCCTTAAAGTTTGGATTACAGCAACGGGTCGGAAGCACTAATTCGACAACTGAGAAAATACACGTTCAGAGCCCTTTTCCTTTGAGCGGCAGGTAACCGTCGCGTTGCCGACCGATACCGAAGGACTGCTCAATGGCTGGATTGGCCGAGCAGTTCGCATTCAGCGCTTGCCCTGAATGGCAGTAGCAATCAGAAACCTGCCATTGGTAATCCGGAACTTCGAACGGCCGTTTGGGGCACTCAAGAGACCGTCGCGCCAAATGACATTTGCCTAGCGTACGATAATTTCCTAATTCTGTATCTGCCCCAAAAACTGCATTTATTCATGGCAAGAGCTTCCTTGAAGCGGCCCGCCGTGAGCCGCAGCACTTCACCCGTCAGCGTGATCTGACCTTCCCAAATCTGATCGCATTTCTGCTCTCCGGCATCCGGGGTGCCGTGCAGACGGAGCTTGATAGCTTCTTTGCCTTATTGGCCCGACGAACACGTTTGTCCCGAGTGGTCAACGCCAGTGCCTTTTCCAAAGCACGCAGCCATTTGTTCGCTAACGTCTTTGATCCGCTCAATTCGGAATTGCTGCGCCAGATTGAGGACATGGATGGGTCAATGACGACGGATGCCTTCACAGCAGCGCAGCAGCGGACGGCAATGCATTGACGCGTCATGCCAAACGCTTAACGGTATTTTCCGTTCCACTGCGCCTCAGACCCCAAGCTGGCCGACTGGCTTGAGATGGAATTCACCGGACAGAAGAAGCTGCTCGGCTTGGATTAGGCATTCGGAACAAACAGCGCGGGGCTTACACCAAAAAACTTCCCGAGCTTTCCAGCAAGGGTTGCGCTGATCTTGCGCTTTCCTGCCAAAATCGCTGAGAGATTGCTCTGAGGCACAATGGCGCTCAAGTCTTCTTGGTTAAGACCGCGAGCTTCAATCAGAAAGCGCAAAGAGTCTTTTGGGGCCGCGGCCTCAATGGCGTAGTGTTCTTTCTCGTACTTGGACACGACATCACCAACCAGATCCAGTAGGCCGGAAAGCGCATGGTCTTCGTCGTCACCAACCACGTCCAATAGCGAATTCATGAGAGCCACCATCTGATCGTAACCGGTCTCATCGTGGATTGGGCGCAAATGCACCATGGAATCGAATGCCGCCCAAGAGGATTGGATGGCTCGAATGTCGAATTGGGGTTGTGCTACTTGCATGATTAAACCTTTCCTTTTCGGTAGAGCTTGCACCATTCATCGTACTCACGATGAGTCATGACTTCCCTGATGAACACCTTTCTCGCTCTGTACTGTACGACGACAACGACGCGAAAACTGTTCCCTGCTACATCGAAGACCACAAAGGGCGGCACATAGTCGGCAGAGTTGTAGAAATCCTTGATGTGCGAAAAATCCCTGAAGTCCGTGTTCTCGACAATCGAATGCCACTGGCGCAAAGCATTTTCCGCTGCGGGGTGTTTCTGCCAGAACTCTCGAAGCATCTTGAAGGATAGGATGTGCATAGCTGGATTATATCAAATTGATATAAGGGGTCAAGCCTCTTGTTGCGCAAGAACAAGAGGAAGATTTTTCCATCTCTACTATCCGAGCGCACCCACACTGAAATCCGAGACATTCCACACCGATGAGCAGCACTCGAAAAAAGTCACAAAACTACTTTTCCACACTGTTATCCGAAGAGCCATTTTGCCCTCTTCAACCTTGATAATTTGTATTATCGGCATTGTGTTTTTAAGTCGATAACCCGATAATCCACTTTACTTGTCCATTTTCAGAAAATTGTTACTACTTCTATTTGTAGTCACTACTTCCACCAGACTTTGCCGACTGCCATGCGTAAATCCAGCAAACGGGTCATTCGCCCACCCAGCACCCTCATCGCGCCGGCCCAGCACGACGATCTGATGCTCGCGCCGCGCCTGCATCTGCAAATGCTGCTGGAGGGCCAACACTCAGCGGACTATCTGCATTCCGTTGCCGGCGTGCTCAACATCGCCGCGGCGCTGGCCCAGCTGCACGGCCATGCCCAGGCGCAGACCCCGTACAGCGCGGCTCAGGCCATCATGCGGGCGCTGATCGACGCCAACCGGGGACCAACGACCAGCGAAGGCGCTCACTTGGTGGCCGCGTTCAATGCCGCCAATGCCTTGCTGCGGCGGCAGACGACGCACCATCTGGGGCGCGCCACCACCTATGTCGACCGGATGATTGCTGCCGGCCAGGCTGGGGCTGTCGCACCCGAAACGGCCGATCCGCAAGGCGTACCGCGATGACACGATTTCCATCGGTCTGGCTCGACTTACTCGTGGCCCATTCCTCTCTTGGCGAACGCGCTCCTGAACTTCTTGCCGCTATTGAAGCGCGGGTGTCCGAGCGCGAAGCGGCCGGGATTACGGTGCTCCCTTTGATGGCTGATCGCTACCGCGCCTTAAATGCCGTCGCCCCGGATCAAGTCGAT
>CAZLPR010000103.1:5756-6838 GCA_964561415.1 uncultured Dechloromonas sp.
CCTGCTGGCAGGACAAGACCCCTATCACGGCTCGGTTCAATTGTCCGATGGACGTACCAGACCTGAAGCCACCGGCCTCTGCTTTTCGGTGCCGAAAGGCGCACGTATTCCCCCTTCGCTACGCAACATCTGGAAGGAGTTGGCCTCCGATTTGGGCTACCAAATTCCCTCACATGGAGACCTTTCTCACTGGTCCAAGCGCTGTCTCATGCTCAATAGCATCCTGACCGTCGAACAAGACAAGCCGAAATCACACGACAAATACGGCTGGCAAACGATCACGGCGGCGATCATCGAAGCGCTTTCCAAAACACGGCCGGGACTGGTGTTCATTCTCTGGGGCAATTCGGCCAAAGCGCTGCGCGAATACATTCAGCCCAATGGCCATACCCTGATCGAATCCAGCCATCCGTCGCCGATCGGCGGTGCCTGCTACAAAGGTTTCTTCGGTTCCCAACCATTTTCCCGGACCAATGCCGCCCTCCTTGCCCAAGGCAAGCCGGCCATCGTCTGGGAACCGCCACTGACCACGGGCAGTACCGGCGCACTTTTCTAAGGCAAGCCAATGGCCCAGCACAACAATATCGCTCTACCGGTACAGCGTTTCACCCGTGCCGACTTCACCGCCTTGCGGGCGCGCTTGGCGAGTAAACTCCCGGCCGAAACGGTCTTGCGGCTCTATTACAACGAAGACGAACTTGACGCGCGCGGCATTGCCGGGGCGGCCGGATTGAATCGGTTTCTGGACGCCATGCGCGACGATCTGATCGCTCGCCTCATTGACGCCAACCCGAAGCTCGCCGATATCCTGAGTCATGCCCGGCAGAAAAATATCTGGTCAAAAAGTGCCATTGATTATCTGGTGAACGCGGCCGATATGACGCTGATGGCGCCCCGCCTGAGCGATCCGGTGTCGGCGTGGTTTTTGCCCATCGCCGCCAAGCGCTTCAAGCAGGATGGAATTTTGCTGATGGGTGACCTGATGCGTTGTCTGCGTAGTCGCGGGGCCGGCTGGTATCGGCCGATTCCCTGCATCGGCCAGGGCAAAGCACAGCGCATCATCCAATGGTTGCAAAAATATG
>CAZLPR010000104.1:0-6797 GCA_964561415.1 uncultured Dechloromonas sp.
AAGGGCGCTTGTCGAAGCCGAGGAAAACGTCCTTGAACTGGTTCATCCCGGCGTTGGTGAACAGCAGGGTCGGATCTTCGTGCGGCACCAGTGAACTGGAGGCCACAATCTGATGGCCTTTGGAGGCGAAGAAGTCGAGAAATTGCTGACGGATTTCAGAGCTTTTCATATGCTGACGGCCTCAAAGGCGATGAATTCAAGATTGACAATTTTAAAAGAAAAACCCGGTGGGCGGCGCGTTGTGTCGGCGCTATGGCGTGATCGACCCGCCGGCCCGGGCTGACGAGGTTATCCGTTGCTAACGCCGAAGCCGAATAGATCGAGTCGATCAGTAAATAGCGCGCTAACGCCGTGGGCAAATAAATTTTTCGCCCTGTTTTCGCTGTTGACCGTGTAACACAGCACCGGCACCGCGTTGGCTTGCGCTTCGGCCAGCATGTCGTCTGGCAGAAACTCAGCATCGCAGTGCAGGGAAAAAGCGCGCAGGCGTTTTAATTCAGCCATCCAGTCAGCCGGCACCGATTCGAATAACACCCCACGGGCAATGCCCGGCGCCAGGTCACGCGCCACTTCCAGCGCCGGCAGCGAAAATGAGGAAAGCAGCGGCGGCACGGCTGCGCCCTGCCACAAATCAACGGTAAGTTTTGCCACGCGTTCGGCGGTTTCAATTTCCTGACCGAACGACGGCTTGATTTCAACGTTAGCCAGCAGGCCGAGCTCGCGGCATAAATTTGCAGCATCGACAAAGCGGGGAATCGGCTCTCCCCATCCGGCATCGAGAGCAAAAAGGCGGTCGTCAGGCGTCGAGCAGACGCGGCCCGCACCGTTAGTCGTTCGCTCGAGGGTTTCATCGTGAATTAAAACCGGGGTGCCATCGCCGCTGAGCATCACATCAAACTCAACTGCCTTGAAGCCCAGGCGGGCCGCCAGGCGGATCCCGGCCAGGGTGTTCTCAGGGGCGAGCAAACCGCCACCGCGGTGAGCAAACCAACGCGGAAGCGGTCGGCGCATCAGAAAGGCTGCGCCTTCTTCAGCGCTGGCTTGGCGCCCAGCACGGCATTGCCACGGTCGACCGAAATATCAAGTGCCGCCTTGGCCGGCTTACTATCAGCCCAGACCGCTTCTAGTTCTTCATTAGCGATGATGCGCAGCGGATCGACATCTGAAACGTGGTTCGCCGCCTTGCTGCCGGTGCCTTTCAACGAGGTGTAAGCAACTTGCAGCGCCTGATCATTATCGTGAAGTATTTTGCTCCGGGCTGCGGCACGGCCGGCGGTGGTGAGCGGCAGGCCACCATAACTATGAACCAGCTCGATTTGAATTTCCGGCGAAAGCAGGAAAGAAACAAATTTCGCCGCCTGCTTATACTCGCTGGCCGAACGTCCCGCGCCAACCCACAACGAAGCGCCATCGGCCAGCGACGGCTGACGGCCGCCATAAACATCATCGTGATAAGGCAACTGGGTAACGCCCACCTCAACGCCCTTGGCATTGCGGAAATCACTGGCTTCGCGCGAATCGGTGGAAATCATGGCGCACTCGCCTTCGTTAAACTTGGCACTGGCTTCGTTACGGCGACCGAAAAGATGGAAATACCCAGCCTTTGTCCACGTCGCCATCATCGCGATGTGCTTGACTTGCGGCAAACCGTTGAAACTAAGCTGCCCCTTGTCGCTCATTGCGGGAACGCCGGAAATCGCACTGACGTTATCAATATGCACCCAAACCGGCCACGAGGTCGTGTAAGGACAGGTGTAGCCGGCCGCCTGCAACTTGTCGAGCATGCCCTGCATTTCAAACCAGGTTTTCGGCGGCTGCTCCGGGTCCAGCCCGGCCTTGCGGAAAGCGTTTTTATCGTAGAACAGCACAGGCGTCGAATAGAGAATCGGCAGCGCCACCAGTCGCCCCCGACTATCGACCACATTGGCCTTGAGATCACTGGAGAAGGCGCCGACATTAAGCGACTGGCGCGCCTTTCTCATCATTTCATGGATCGGCACAAAGGCATTTTTCTGACTTAGCACATCGCTCATGTCGTAGCGCCGAAACAGATTCAGGCTCGCCGGTTTGCTGCCTTTTTCCAGACGCACCAGTTTCAGTCGGCTACCGGATTCCTGGTTATAACGATCAACAATGGCCTGCAGACCTTGCTCACCCACGGCGCCCAGATTATGCGCCAGCTCAAACTCAACGGCAGCAACCGGCTTGGCTGTCGGCTTGGCAGGTTTTGCCGCCTGAGCTGAAAAAGCCAACCCTAAACTGGCCGCTGCAGCCAGTGAACGAAAACGATAAGACATGGACACTCCGCAAGATCAAAATAGAGATGATTATAGCGCCCCGCATACACTGGTAGAGCTGCCAACTTTGTCACTATTTGTGCGAAAATCGTGACATGAATACACGCCATTCCCTGATTTTCATTACCATGCTGACACTCTTCGGCTGTGACCAAATCAATCAAAAGCTCGGTCTGGAAGACCCTGCCAAAAAAGATGCCCGGACAGAAGCTGAAGGCAAGGCGGTCGGCAGCGCTTGCCGCCAATCCGGTCGCGCCATTGAGGATTGCTATTCGATCTATTCATGGCTGCCCAAAGCCGGCATTTTTGAAGGCTGGCGTGAGATGGATGCTTATATGCGGGAAAACAAGATAGAAACCATTGTTCCCCAGCTCCCCCCGCCGGAAGCGCCGGGCAACAAGAAAAAGAAAAAAATCGTTGACGATGAGACAAGCGACACCGCGGATAGCAAAGAAAGCCCTGCTGAAACGCCCGATGCCCCCGAGAAAAAAGCAGCAAAACACTAATCGAATGACCGCGAACACCAAAGGGACAAAATGAAATTTCCTGCTGTTTTCACCGGCATCCGCGGCAAGCTGATCACTATTTTTGTTCTGATCAAGGTCTTGCCGCTTTTATTGCTCGCCTGGTTTGCCTGGCATGCGGCGCAGCAACTCGGCGAAGAGGTTTCACTCAAAGCGGGCGGCATGGCAGATGCCATGTTGAGCAGCATCAAGACCGTCGGCCAGACAGTCACCGATGACTCGATTCGCGCCCTCGACATACGTTCAAGGGAGGCCATTGAGGCGCTGACCACCGATACTGCGAGAAAAATCGCCGATTTCCTTTATGACCGCGACCGCGACATTCGCATGGCGGCAACGCTTGATCCTTCGGAAGCAAATTTTAGTCGTTTCCTTTCGGCGCGCAGCCGGGCGCTTTACCAGCACGAGCCCTGGAAACTGGCCGAAGATGGCAAATCATGGGTGCCAGAAAAAGAAGTCAGCCAGGAGGCCAAAATCACCCGCCCGATCCTGGCCGATAACGCCAAGGATTTTCATGCCCGTCCGCCCGAATATCTCGGCAAAGAAGAGCAGCGCCCGATATTTGTCGAGATGACTTATGTCGACCTGAATGGCCAGGAAAAATTTAAGGTTACCCAAGGTGGCTTGACCGAAAAAAGCCTCAAAAATGTCGTTGACCGCAGCAACACCTTCGTCAAAGCCGAAACCTACTTTGCTGAACTGAAAAAGCTCAAGCCGGGTGAGATTTACGTCTCCGACGTAATTGGCGCATACGTTCCGACCCAGGCCATCGGCCCTTACTTGCCGGCCGCGCTGGAAAAAGCCGGCAAACCGTTCAAGCCAGAAGATTCAGCCTATGCCGGCACCGAAAACCCGCTCGGCAAGCGCTTCCGCGGCATCGTCCGCTGGGCTATGCCGGTCGTCAAAAATGGTCAGATCAGCGGTTACGTTACGCTAGCGCTGGATCACGATCACATCCGCCAGTTTTCCGACCGCCTGATGCCGACTGATGAGCGTTACACGCCAATCGCCGATGCCATCAAAGGCAATTACGCTTTCCTTTGGGATTACAAGAGCCGTTCCATTTCGCATCCGCGCGACTATTTCATTGTTGGTTATGACCCGAAAACCGGTTATCCGGCAACGCCCTGGCTGGATGAAGAGCTTTACAACGAATGGCAAGCCAGCGGCAAACCCTCGCACGAGTTCCTCGCCGGCATCCCCGCCTTCCGCGATCAAAGCCTGAAGCGCAAGCCAGCCAAAGCTTTGATCAAGGCCGGCAACATTGCGCTTGACTGCCGCTATCTCAATTTTTCACCGCAATGCGATGGCTGGAATGCACTCACAGAACACGGCGGCTCAGGCTCCTTTGCCATTTTCTTTTCCGGCCTGTGGAAGTTGACCACGGCGGCTGCCATTCCTTATTACACGGGCCAATACGGCAAAACTCCACAGGGCTTTGGCTTCGTTACCATCGGCGCCAATGTTGATGAATTTCACAAAGCGGCCACTGAAACTGCCGTCAAGATCAATACGCTGGTCAGCGAAAAGGACACCAGCTTCAAGTCGCTGCGCGACGCCATGCTGGACAACATCGAAAAAAGCCTGACCTCGACAGCGATTGGCCTGTGGAGCTCAACCGTGCTGATGATTATCCTCGTCATCGGCATCGCCATCTGGATTGCCAACCTGATGACCGGACGCATCACGCGCATGATCAACGGCATCCACGCCTTCCAGCGCGGCGACCTGACGCACCGCCTGGAGGCCAATTCAACTGACGAAATGGGGGAACTTGGGCGTTCCTTTAACAACATGGCTGACTCGGTCGAAGAATCCTTTCAGCGTCTTGAAGAAGCGAAGGAGAAGGCCGAAGAGGCCAGCCGCCTGAAATCAGCCTTCCTCGCCACCGTTTCACATGAACTGCGCACACCGCTTAACGGCATCCTCGGCTTTGCAGAAATTCTCAAATCCGAACTCACCGAGACTGATCAGCAGGAATATGCGGGGATTATTCACAAGAGCGGCGAACATCTGCTCAATCTGGTCACTGAAATTCTCGATCTGGCGAAAATCGAATCGGGCGAAATGACTCTGAACAAGACCCAAATCCCTCTGCGGACTTTTATTACAGAAACCGCAGCCGTCCATCGCGGTGCGGCAGAAAGCAAGGGATTGCAGTTTGAATTGGATATGGCTGAGGATTTGCCGCAATCATTTAACGGCGACCGAACACGCCTTGGGCAAATACTCAACAACCTGCTGAACAACGCGACCAAATTCACGACGCACGGCAGTGTCAAATTAATGGTAAGCCGATCAGAAAATGAACTTGCCTTCGCCGTACATGACACTGGCGCAGGCATTCCGGCAGAGCATCATGAAATCGTTTTCGAAAAATTCAAGCAACTCGAAAATTTCCTGACCCGAGAGCATGGCGGTACCGGTCTGGGCCTGGCGCTGGTCAAACAAGTCACCGCATTGATGGGTGGCCGGCTCAGCCTCGACAGTGAAGTTGGCGTTGGCTCGACCTTCACCATCCATCTCCCTCTGGATACCAAGCATGTCTGAACGTAACGCGCTGGTCGTCGACGACCACCCGACCAATCGCCTGCTCGCCGGCGCCCTGCTCAAGAAGCTCGGCTGGACGGTGCAGGAAGCCGAAACCGGCGATGCGGCGCTGATCATCGCGGCCCAGCACAACTTTCGCTTGGTCATGCTCGATATCAGCATGCCCGGCCTGTCCGGCGAAGAAACCTGCACCAGCCTGCGCCAGCTACAAAATGGGTACCAAATGTACATCATCGCCTACACCGCCCACGCCTACCCGGAAGATCGCGAACGTTTCCTCACCGTCGGCTTTGACGATATTCTGGTCAAACCCATCAACCGTCAGCGCCTTGAAGAACTGATTGGCCACTTGTAAGCCGCGCAAGCAGCTCAAATCGACACATTCAAGTGCTCGGGGCCGGGGAAGCGTATAATCGTCACCCATGTCTGAAATCAATACGTTAGCTGGCGACGCAGCCAGCACCCCGGTGGCAGCAAGCTCTGCCGATGCCGCTCCCGAAATCACTTTTGCCGACCTCGGTCTCGCACCAGAGTTGCTGCGCGCCGTGCTCGACGAGGGTTATACCAAACCGACCCCCATCCAAGCCCAGGCCATTCCGCTGGTAATCAGCGGCAAGGACATCATGGGTGGCGCCCAAACCGGCACCGGCAAGACTGCAGCCTTCACGCTGCCGATTCTGCAGCGCATCCTGCCTTTTGCCAGCAGCAGCCCGTCACCGGCCAAACATCCAGTGCGCGCCTTGATCCTGGCGCCGACCCGTGAATTGGCTTTACAGGTCTTCGAATCGGTCAAAGCCTATAGCAAACATACCCATCTGCGCTCCATGTGCGCCTACGGCGGCGTCGATATCCGGCCGCAGATTGCCGAATTGAAAAAAGGCGTTGAAATTCTTGTCGCCACGCCGGGCCGTCTGCTCGATCACGTCGAAAACAAAAGCGTCAGTTTCGGCTCGGTGCAGGCTTTGGTTCTCGACGAAGCCGACCGCATGCTCGATATGGGCTTTGTCCCGGACGTCACACGCATTCTCAACATGCTGCCGCAGCAGCGGCAAAGCCTGCTTTTTTCGGCGACCTTCTCGGAAGAAATCAAGCGCCTGGCCGACACCATGCTCAAGTCGCCGGTACTGATCGAAGTCGCCCGGCGCAACCAGGTTTCCGAAAACATCACGCACCGCGTGCACCCGGTTTCCGAATACGGCAAACGCGGTTTGTTGATCAAGCTGCTTAAATCCAGTGAAATTCGCCAATGCCTCGTCTTCATGCGCACCAAGCAGGGCTGCTCAAGGCTGACCCGCGAATTGCAACGGGCCGGCATTCAGGCCGATGCCATCCACGGTGACAAGAGCCAACTGGAGCGTATCAAGGCGCTTGACGCCTTCAAGGCCGGGCAGACTCACGCCCTGATCGCCACCGATGTCGCGGCGCG
>CAZLPR010000105.1:0-3480 GCA_964561415.1 uncultured Dechloromonas sp.
CGCCGGCCTTGCTTGCGGCCTGGGCGTAGGGAGCCATTTGATCAGCATGGCGTACAGATTGCTCGGGTCCACCGGCTTGGCGACATGGTCGTTCATGCCGGCATCGATGCAGCGCTGGCGGTCTTCGCTGAAGGCGTTGGCGGTCATGGCAAGAATCGGCAGCGTTCGGCCGCGTTCGCTCTGGCGGATGGCTTGCGTTGCGGTGAGGCCATCCATAACCGGCATTTGCATGTCCATCAGGATCAGGTCGTAGTCTTGCGTGGCGAACAATTCGAGGGCTTTTTTGCCGTTGACCGCAAGATCGGCCTGGAGCCCGACGCCGCGCAGCAGTTCGAGCGCGACTTCTTGATTGATTGGGTTGTCTTCAACGAGGAGGATGCGGGTTCGGTGGTAGTGGCTGATCAGTATCTGCTCCGCCTCTTCCGGGCGCAGCGTCAGCATGTTGACCGCCGGTTGTTCGGCGGCGCGTTGCAGGCACGCGGTAAACCAGAAGGTGCTGCCTTCGCCGAGCGTGCTTTGCAGGCCGCTATCACCGCCCATCAATAACGCCAGGCGGCGGGCAATCGCCAGGCCGAGGCCGGTGCCGCCGAAACGCCGCGTCGTTGAAGTGTCGGCCTGCTCGAAAACGTTGAAAATTCGCGCCTGTTGTTCGAGCGGAATGCCGATGCCGGTATCGCTGACGGCAAAGCGGATGGTTAAACCTTTTGCCGTTTCAGCCTGGAGCGTGACTTTGAGGATGATTTTGCCGTGCTCGGTGAATTTAACGGCATTCGACAGATAGTTGAGCAAGATCTGGCCGATCCGCAGCGCATCGCCATGCAGCATCGCCGGAAGCGCCGGATCGACCTCGCAGCGAAATTCCAGGCCGCGCGAGCGCAGGCGGTCGATGATCATTTCGCTGCTGTTGTCGAGCAGGCGGGTGAGGGGGAAATCGGCCGGTTCCAGCGTCAGTTTGCCGGCTTCGATTTTCGAGATGTCGAGAATCTGATTGATGATGGCGAGTAGATGGTGCGCCGCGTCGGCGACTTTATTCAGGCGTTCGTGTTGTTTCGGGTCTTGCGTATCGCGCTGGGCCAGATGCGTCAGGCCGATGATGGCATTCATCGGCGTCCGGATTTCATGGCTCATGTTGGCCAGGAATGCGCTTTTCGCCAGGCTCGCCAACTCGGCAGCTTCTTTGGCGCTGGCGAGTTCCGTCGTGCGTTCAGCGACTAACTCTTCAAGATGCAGGCGGTACTGTTCAAGCTCGGCGGCGGCCTGCTTTTGGGCCGAAATGTCGTCGATGTAGACCACCAGATGCGGCGCGCCATCGATTTGCACGCTTTCGGCGGAGATGCTGATCTGGCGCCGCCGCCCGTCGCGACCGACACCGATGCTTTCAAAATCGCTGATCTTGCCGTCACGCTTGAGGATTTCAACCATTTGCTCCCGGTCTTCCTCGCTGCCCCAGAGGCCGGCTTCGAGGGTGGTCTTGCCGAGCAGGTCGGCGCGTGTCCAGGCGTATTCCCGGAGCAATTGTTCGTTAACGTCAACCAGCTTGCCATCGTGCAAGCGCGTGATGCAGGCGGCGACCGGGGCGGCGCGGAAGGCGGTGGCGAGGCGTTGCTCCAGTTGGAAAATAGAAGTTTCAGCCCGCTTGCGTTCGGAGATGTCGAGTGCAAAGGTGAGGATGTAGGGCTGGCGGCTGAGCGTGATGATTTCGGCTGACAGGCTGATCGTCAGTAACGAGCCATCGCGCCGCCGCCATTCGGTGAGGTAATCCTGAAAACGTCCCGCCACCTTGAGTTGGTCGCGCCATCGGTTGCGGGCTTCCGGCGTTGGCCAGAGTTTGACCTCGCTCGAACTGCGGCCGAGCAATTCTTCGCGTGACCAGCCGAGAAGCTCGGCGTAGCGGGGATTGACATCGAGGTAGAGGCCTTCGTCGACCGAACTGAGCGAAATGCCCGCCGGGCTGGCGTTGAAGGCGACGGAGAAGCGTTCCTGTAACTCGTGATATTGCGTGATATCGCGGGCAACGCCGAGGATGCCGATGAGTTTTCCGGTGCTGTCCCGCATCGGCGATTTGGTCGTCAGGGCAAATTCGCAATGACCGTCGCTGATGAACGTCAGCCATTCTTCGTTACTGCGCGGCCCATCGGCTTCCTGTGCTGCGCGGTCGTTGGCACGGAAAAATTCGGCTGTTTTACTGTCGGTAAAATCGAAGTCGGTTTTGCCGATAATGGTTTTTTCGCTGGCGCCGTAAAATGCTTCAAAACGCTTGTTGCAGCTCAGGTAAATGCCGTCGGGGTCTTTCAGCCAGATCAGGTCGGGCGTCGTATCGAGCAGGCTGCGTAATTGAGTGCGTTCGTTCTCCAGATCCTTGACGGCTTGATCGGCAATTTTCCGCGCTTCGCGTTCGGCATTCTGCTGATGTTCAATATTGTTGATCAGGCGGCGCAGCAGCAAAGTGAGCAGAGCGCCAGTAATGCCGACAAAAAACCAGCCTTTCAGGGTGCTGGCGATTACGATGTTTGTCGGGTCAGTAAAAAGGCTGCTCACTACCTGGTCGGAAATCAATATCCACAAGGCTGCGAGTGATGCATACGGTACAACGACAAACAGAATGGCCCGTACGAAATTGCTTGGATCGGTGTGCTGCTCGACCGGTAAAGGCGGTCTATTCGGCATAGGTCCTGGCGATGCGCTGGAAGGTCTCGCTTTCCCGGACAAAGGTGGCGACGACGTCGGGATCAAAATGCTGGCCGCTGCCGTCGAGAATGATCTGCCTGGCCTTCTCGAAAGGCATGGACGGTTTGTACACGCGGGCGCAAATCAAGGCATCGAAGACATCGGCCAGGGCCATCAGGCGGGCCGAGATCGGGATGGCATCACCGGCCAGGCCGGCGGGATAGCCGCTGCCATCCCACTTTTCATGGTGGTAATGGGCAATTTCCTTGGCAATGGCGAGAAAAACGACCGGTTTTTCGGCATCGGCTTCGGCATGTTCGATTGCGCTGCTACCAAGTTCGGCATGGGTTTTCATGATCTCCCACTCTTCCGGCGTCAGTTTGCCCGGCTTGAGCAGGATGTGATCGGGAATGCCGACTTTGCCGATATCGTGCAACGGGGCTGATTTGGCCAGCGCATCGATGGTTGCCGGGGTCAGATAGGCGGCAAAGCGCGGGTGATCTTTCAGGCCGTTAGCCAGCGTGCGGACGTATTCCTGCGTGCGGCGCAGGTGGTTGCCGGTTTCCGGGTCGCGGGTTTCGGCCAGGCGCGCCAGGGCGTGGATGCTGACTTGCTGAATGAGCTGGTTTTCGCCCATGCGGCGGGTAACTTCGGCTTCGAGAAAGCTGTTTTGATCGCGCAAAAAATCACGCGCCCGCTTTACTTCAAGCTGGGCGCGCACGCGGGCGAGGACGATTGCCGGGCGGACCGGCTTGGTGATGTAATCGACGGCGCCATGGTTGAGGCCGCGTTCCTCATCTTCGGTGGCATCCA
>CAZLPR010000105.1:3512-6763 GCA_964561415.1 uncultured Dechloromonas sp.
CCCGCAAGGCGGCGAGCACTTCGTAGCCGTCCATGTCCGGCATCATGACGTCGAGCAGAATGAGGTCGGGCACTGTTTTGCCGTGGGCAATCTGCAGGGCGCGGCGACCGGAGTTGGCGGCGCGGACGCGGTAGGTCGGTTGTAATAGCTCACCGAGAACGCTGAGGTTTTCCGGTGTGTCATCAACAATCAGTATGGTGGGCTGGCTGGCAGCCATTTTTGCTCCCTGGTCGCGCGGGGGGTGGCGACGTGTCGGTGATTATCGCCGTCCATGATCAATATGGCTATCTTGAATCCGGTTTTATCCGGTTGCTTTATTGCGTTTGTTTATTGCCCAGAAAACCAGGTTGGGTTTTAGCTATTACGTTGCGTGCCGACGATGCGGTGATAGGCGTTAAAACGTTTTTCGTCGATTTCTCCGGCGTTGACCGCAGCCATCAGGGTGCAATCCGGTTCCTGGTTGTGACGACAGTCGCGGAAGCGGCATTGGCCAAGGTAAGGCCGAAATTCGCGGAAGGCTTGTTCGATTTCTTGGCGATCAAGGTGGCCGAGGCCAAATTCCTGCAGGCCGGGCGAGTCGATCAGTTCGCTATCGGCATCGAGGTGATAGAGCGTGGCATGCGTTGTTGTGTGTTTGCCGGAATCCAGCGCCTGCGAAATTTCACGAGTGGCGGCCTTGGCTTCGGGGACCAGCGCATTGACCAGCGTTGATTTCCCCATGCCGGACTGGCCGACCAGCACGCTGGTGACGCCATAGAGTTCCGGGCGAAGATCTTCGGCGTGTTCCAGCGCGGAGAGTTCGACGATGCGGTAGCCGAGTCGGGCAAACATGTTGAGCCGTTCGCGCGCGGCAGGGAGTTTGTCGATCAGGTCGCATTTGTTGAGAACGATCAGCGGCTCGATTTCTTCGCTCTCGGCGGCGAGCAGGGCGCGGGTGATCAGGTCGTCGGAAAAAGCCGGCTCGGTGGCAACGACGATGACCAGTTGATCGACATTGGCGGCGATCAGTTTTTGCTTGGTGTCGTTGGAGCGATAAAGCAGGCTGGTGCGTGGCTGAATCGCTTCAATGACGCCCTGATCGTCGGAACTGCGCTGGATGTCGACACGATCGCCGCAGGCCACGTCGCTGCGCTTGCCCCGCGTGAAGCACGGCAGCAGCGTGCCGTCGGTGAGTTCAACCAGGTATTGCCGACCGTGGGCGGCGACGACGCGACCTTCCATCATGCCGGTCTCTCCTGCTGTTGCAGGCGGGCAATGCGCTGCGCTGCGGGGGGGGGAGAGTCGTAGAACATCGAGTGAATGGGGTCGGGTGTCAGGGTCGAGGCGTTGTCTTCGTAGAGTTTGACCAAGGCGCGGCTGAGGTCAGCCGCAGCGGTGTGCTCGGCGGCGTAGGCATCGGCCTCGAATTCGTGTTGCCGGGAAAGGCGGCTCATCAGCGGGCTGAACGGGAAGGTGAAGATCGGCATGACGAGGAAAAAGAGGATCAGGGCCAGCGTCGTATTCTGCGCCGGGACGCCGAGGCCGCTGAAAAACCAGGGGGCGTCGATTAGTTGCCCGAGTAGCCAGAGAAAGCCGAGCGAGCTGGCGAACATCAAGACAGTGCGTTTGACGACGTGACTTTTGCGGAAATGGCCGAGTTCGTGGGCGAGTACGGCTTCGATTTCGGGCGGGCTGAGGCGGGCGAGCAGGGTGTCGAAGAAGACGATTCGCTTGTTGTTGCCGAAGCCGGTGAAATAGGCGTTGCCGTGGTTCGAGCGTTTTGAGCCATCCATGACGAAGAGGCCGGAGGAGTGAAAGCCGCAGCGTTCGAGCAGTGCTTCGATGCGCGATTTCATTTCGCCGTCTTCAAGGGGGGAAAATTTGTTGAAGAGGGGTGCAATCCAGGTCGGATAAATGAACATGGCGAGCAGGTTGAAGGCGCTCCAGAAGAGCCAGACGTAGAGCCACCAGAGCGGGCCCATCGCGCCCATCAGCCAAAGGACGATGAGTATCAGCGGGGCGCCGACGGCGACGCCGAGCAGGGATTGTTTGGCCAGATCGGTGAAGAACAGGCCGAGTGTCATGCGGTTGAAACCGTAACGGCTTTCGATGACGAACTGGCGATAGAGCGAGAGGGGCAGGTCGAGGACGCCGGAGAGCAGCAGCAGGCTGAATATCATGGCCAGGCCGTAACTCAGGCCATCGAGGCGGCTCGTCCAGAAGCCATGCAGCCAGGCGAGGCCGCCGCCGAGGGTGAGCATGAGCAACAGGGCCGCATCGAGCAGGGTGGCGAAAATCACTGTTTTGTTGCGGTCGACCGTGTAATCGGCCGCTTTTTGGTGTGCGGCGAGCGGGATGCGTTCGGAAAAGTCGGCCGGCACGGCGTTGCGGTGCGCCGCAACGTAGCGGATATGGCGCAGCTTCAGCCAGAGGCGAGCCGCCAGCGTCAGCGCAAAGGCGAGAAGAAAGAGGGGAGTGAAGTCGGGAGTCACGAGGGTCAATGTAAAGCTGTGAGAAAATTCATGTTTTTACGAACTTGGGCAATTATATGGCAGGCAACGCAAACAACCTCGTCTGGCTGGACATGGAAATGACCGGTTTGAACCCGGATGGCGACAGAATTATCGAAATGGCGATGGTTGTCACGAATTCCGAGCTGGAAATGGTTGCCGAATCGCCGTCCTGGGTGGTGCATCAAACCGATGAAACACTGGCTGGCATGGATGATTGGAACCAGAAGACGCATGGCCGTTCCGGCCTGATCGAGAAGGTCAAGGCGTCGACGATGAGTGAGGCGGAAGTTGAAGCCGTGGCCCTGGAATTTCTGAAAAAATATTCATCGAAAGGCCATTCGCCAATGTGCGGCAATTCAATTGGCCAGGATCGCCGTTTCATGGCGCGCTATATGCCGACGCTGGAGGAGTTTTTCCATTATCGCAATCTCGATGTCAGCACCTTGAAAGAGCTGTGCAAACGCTGGCAGCCGGAAATTTATAAAGGTTTCAAAAAGAAGGGCCGGCATACGGCGTTGGCGGATATTCATGAGTCGATCGACGAACTGAAGTATTACCGCGAACATTTCCTGGTCAAGTCAATTTCCTGATCACGGCTTGACGGCTCAAGCTCATGTCGGCGCAGGGGTGCAGTTAAATTGACCCGGCGCTGACCATTGCCGGGCGACCCGGCGGTCAACGCTGAAAAAGACGGAATTTTTCTTTGCGGTCGCCGGGGCGGCTGCCTTCCCAGATTTTTTTCCACTGTGCGCTGGGGGC
>CAZLPR010000106.1:0-1337 GCA_964561415.1 uncultured Dechloromonas sp.
TTTGCCGCCCAAGAGTCCTGAACGAGCCACGCAAATCGCCGGCATTGCCGAGTTGTACGGCCTATCCAGCACCTCGGTCTATCGCGCTTTGGCTCAGTTTCAGAAGCCTCATGCCGCCCACCGCGCCGACCATGGCAAGCCGCGAATTCTCGAACAGCCCGAGTTGGAGCGCTACTGCGAACTGGTAGCCGCCCTCAAGTTGCGCACCACCAACAAGAATGGCCGGCACCTGTCCACGCGACGTGCCCTTGAGCTGTTGGAAGAGTACGGGGTCGAAACGCCCCAGGGGTTGGTCAAGGCGCCCAAAGGGCTGCTGACCCGGCCCACCGTCAACCGCTACCTGGCGCTCTGGCAGCTTGATCAGTCGCACTTGCGACGGGAACCGGCCGCCGTGCGTTTTCAGGCGGAGCACAGCAACGATTGCTGGCAGTTCGACATCTCGCCGTCCGACCTGAAGCATATCGACCAGCCGGTGTGGGTCGATCCCGCCAAAGGGATGCCGACGCTGGCCTTATTCAGCGTGGTCGATGACCGAAGCGGCATGACTTACGTCGAATACCACTGCATCTATGGCGAAGATGCGGAAACGGCCCTACGCTTCCTGTTCAGCGCCATGGCACCGAAGCCCGATGCCGGCTCGCCGTTTCAGGGGCGGCCGAAGATGATCTATCTGGACAATGGCCCGGTCGCCAAGAGCCGGGTTTTCCAGAATGTCATGCAGGCGCTGTCCATCCCGTGGGAGACGCATATCCCGGCCGGCAAGGATGGCACGCGCACGACGGCACGCTCGAAAGGGAAAGTCGAGCGCCCTTTCCGGACCGTCAAGGAAGCCCACGAAACCCTGTACCACTTCCACAAGCCGGAAACCGAGAAGCAGGCCAACGAATGGCTGGTCCGCTACCTGTTGCGCTATAACGACCAGCGGCATCGCTCGGAAGCGCATTCCCGCCTCGATGACTGGCTGGCCAACCTGCCTGAGGAGGGGGTACGCGAAATGTGTACCTGGGAGCAGTTTTGCCGTTTCGCCCGCGAGCCCGAGCGGCGCAAAGTCGGCATTGATGCCCGGCTCAGCATGGACGGCACGCAGTACGAAGTCGAGCCGGATATGGCCGGCGACTACGTGGTATTGCTCTGGGGCCTGTTTGATGAAGAGCTATACGTCGAGTACAACGGCGAGCGCACCGGCCCTTACTATCCGATCTCCGGCCCGATCCCGTTACACCGCTATCGGGCTTTCAAACGCAGCAAAGCTGATGAACGCGCCGGCCGTATCCGCGCCTTGGCCGACCAACTCGGCCTACCGATCAGTGCATTGAGCGGTGACGAAGTGCGGCTGA